>NZ_WVTE01000241.1:0-39318 GCF_009939605.1 Rhodococcus sp. YH1
GTCGATGCCGCGGGCGAGCATCGCCTCGTTCTTCACCAGTCCCGGCCACAGCGACAGGGCGGTGACGCCGGTGCCGGCGAGATCGACGGCCATGTCGGCGGCCATCTTGTCGAGGCCGGCCTTCGAGATGCCGTACAGCACCGAGTGCAGGTAGCCGCGGGTGCCGAACGACGAGATGTTGACGATCATCCCGCTGCCGCGCGGCACCATCAGCTGCGCGGCGTCGACGGAGGCCACGTAGTGGGCGCGCAGTCCGACGCCGACGAGACTGTCCCAATCGCTGATCGGGCGTTTCCAGAACGGTTCGGAGAAGCCCGCGAACCCGGGCGGGCTCGCCCACACGTTGTTCACCAGCAGGTCCAGCCGGCCGCCCTGCTCGTCGGCGATGCGCCGGAACAGTGCCCGGATCTGCTCGTCGTCGGTGTGGTCGCACTGCACCGCGATGCCGAGCCCGCCGCGTTCGGTGACAGTCGCGGCGGTCCGGTCCAGGGGGCTGTCGGTGCCGACCGGGCCCCGCGCGGTGACGTAGACGGTCCAGCCGTCGGAGCCGAGGGCGCATGCGATGCCCTTGCCGACGCTGCGGCTCGCGCCGGTGACGAGGGCGACCCTGCGTTCGGTCATGTCAGAACACCACTTTCACGTCGTCGGTCAGGGCCCGTTCGATGGACCAGTGGACGCGCACGTGGCACCGGGCGATCTTCCACCTGCCGTCTTCGATCGCATAGTCGTCGTCGTAGTCGAGTGCGCTCACCCGCTCCGTGCGGGCACGCAGGTCGACCTGCCGGAACCGCAGCGTCCAGGCGCCGGTGGCGGTGCCGTCGCCGGTGAGTTCGATGCTGGGGTGCATGCCGTGGTGCATGTCGAGCACGATGTACCGGTCGTCGACGCGTTCGAGGGCGATGCGGGCGTAAACGTCGACGAGAGCGTCGGCGTCGTCGAAGCTGCCGAGGGCGGGGCCGTAATAGATGTCGGCGCCCGTCGCGACGAAACAGTCGCGCATGGCCTTCGGGTCCTTGGCGTCGCACGCGCGGAAATACCGGTGCTTGAGCATCCGGATCTCCTCGAGTGCTTCGAGGCGGGCCAGTCGCTCTTCGACGGTCATCGCGTCGTCCTTCCGTCCTGCGGATACAGCGGCGAGCGGACCGTAGCGCCGGGGGGCTCCTCTCGGCGTCGGTCGTCCCGGTGATCGGACCGTGGCGTCATCCTGTCATAGAACTTGTTGCAGAAATATCGGCGCAACACCTTCCGTGGCGGTACACACGTGTGCAGAATGCTCGGCATGCCGATGCGCACCGCCCGACTGCTCACCGCGGCCCTGACGATGCTGCTCATGCCCCTCGTCGCAGGTCCCGTCGCGGCCGCCGCTCCGACAGGGTCCGTGTCAGGCACGGGCGACGCCGGGTTCTACCTCCCGCCCGACCCGCTGCCCGACGGTGCGGCCGGCGACGTCCTGCGCGCCGAACCGGCCGTCGCGCCGGCGCTCGACGCCACCGCCACCCGCGTGATGTACCGCAGCGAGAACGCCACGGGCGGCCCGACCGCCGTCACCGGCACGGTGTTCGTGCCGTCGCAACCCTGGGCCGGTGACGGCCCGCGCCCGACGATCGTCCTCGGCCCGGGCACGCAGGGCATGGGCGATCAGTGCGCGCCGTCGAAGTTGACCCACCACGCCCAGGAGTACGAATACCTGCACATCGTGCCACTGCTGGCGCGGGGCTACGCCGTCGCGATGACCGACTACGAGGGCCTCGGCACGCCCGGTGTGCATCCCTACCTGAACCGCGTCTCGCAGGGGCACGCCATGCTCGACATGGCCCGTGCCGCCCTGCGGCTGACCGACCGCGGCATCGACGAGGGCACCCGCATCGGCTTCTGGGGCTACTCACAGGGCGGCATGTCGTCGGCGGCGGCCGCGGAGCTGGCGGACACCTACGCTCCCGAGCTGCCCGTCGTCGCCGCGGTCGCGGGTTCACCGCCGGCGTCGCTCGCCGATCTCGCCGTCGCCGGCGACGGCTCGCTGCTCTCCGGCGGAATCGGCTGGGTGGTCAACGGATTCGCCGCCGCCTATCCGCAGTTGCGGGAGGAACTGCTGGGTGTGTTCAATCCCGCCGGACGCGACATCCTCGCGCGCGCCGAGACGTACTGCATCTACGACGCGCCGCGCATGAATCCGTTCTTCCCGACGACCTGGTACACGGTCGACGGCCGGCCCATCGCCGAGCACCTGGCCGCCGAACCGTGGGCGTCGCTGGTGCACGAGCAGCAGCTCGGCAACATCGCCCCCGCCATCCCGACGTTCGTCGCGCAGAACACGACCGACGACTTCGTCCAGGTGAGCGGCGTCGACACCATGGTCGGGAAGTGGTGCGCGGGAGGCACATCCGTCACCTATCGCCGCTACGGCATCCCGCCGGTACTCACCGGGACGGGTGCGGGTCACGGGATCGGCCTGATCCCGGCCGCCGTGGAAGGCATGGACTGGATGGACCGGCGGTTCGCGGGCGCGCCCGACGAGAACACCTGCACCGGCTGACGGCCGCCGACCGACCGCGGTGACATGATGCGGTCGACGACCGCAGCACCGGGAGGACCTCGTGATCGACGAATCGGAGATGACGCACCTGCGGCGGTGTGTGGAACTGGCGCGGGAGGCGCTGGACGCCGGCGACGAGCCGTTCGGATCGGTGCTGGTGTCGGCCGACGGCACGAGCCTCGCCGAGGACCGCAACCGCGTCGCGGACGGGGACCGGACCCGGCACCCCGAGTTCGAACTGGCCCGCTGGGCCGCCGCGCACATGAGCGAAGCCGAGCGCGCCGGCGCGACGGTGTACACGTCCGGCGAGCACTGCCCGATGTGCGCGGCCGCGCACGGATGGGTGGGGCTGGGCCGCGTCGTGTACGTGGCGTCCTCGGCGCAACTGGTCGGCTGGCTGGAAGAGCTGGGGGTGCCGCCGGCGCCCGTCCGGGCCCTGCCGATCCAGGAGGTTGCGCCCGGGGTGACCGTCGAGGGGCCGGTACCGGAACTCCTCGACGAGGTGCGTGCCCTGCATCGTCGGTGTCACGGACACGCGGTGTGACTGTTCCGTGACACGCTGGGTCACGGCCGGGTGACAGCCAATCGATGTTGATCACGGGTTGTGTTCGACTGCGGCGCTTTGCAGTTCCTGTACCCGTACCTGGGTCGACCATTGAACCGGTCGGGCTGGTCAACGGTCGAAAGGAACGCCCATGAAGGGCTCGAAGCTCGGACGCGCAGCGGTCGCCCTCGCGGCGCCGCTCGCATTGATGACGGGCCTCGCGCCCACGGCATCGGCAGTGGACCCCTACCCGTACGGCAGCTGGAGCGTGAGCGTGCGGGAGCACACGGTCACGGTCAAGTTCATCTACTACCGCGCCCCCGAGGCGGACTACCCGCACTACTGCAACGCGGTGATCAACGGAATCCCCGACGTGCGAGTGGCCGAGATCTACTACGCCGACTACGAAACCGTGAAGTTCGACAACGTGCCCGACGGCGACTACACGGTCGACGCGGACTGCCAGGACGACGACCACGTGTACCGAAGCGTCGGTTCGATCGACGTCTCGATCCCCGGCCCGGCGCAGACACGGTTCGTCGGCAGCCGCCACTTCTCCTTCGGCTGAGCGAACCGGCACCGGGGAAGGACTTGCTCGCATCTTCGGGATTCGCACAGGCCACGGCGTGGGCAGATTCCGAAGATGCGAGCAAGTCCATGTGCCCTCGACACCCTCCGGGCCGCCGCGTGATGGTGGACACGGTACGAGCGACGTCCCTACCATGCCGTTATGGCGGGGGAAGGGCCGCTCATCGGACGCGCAGGGGCCTTGCGTCTACTCGAGGCGGCGCTCGACGGTACCGACGGTTACCGCGGATGTGTGATCGCGGGCCAGGCCGGGGTGGGCAAGAGCCGACTGGCGCACGAGTTGGTGCTCCGCTCATCGTCGGCCGGCATCTCCGTGCGGTCGGCGGTGGGGACGGCATCGGCGCGGACGGTGCCGCTGGGGGCATTGGCCGGATGGTGTGACCACCCGACCTCCAACCCCCTTCAGCTGATCGACCAGCTCGTACAGTCGTCCACTTCCGAAAGCCCCGACGAGGTGTTGTCGATCGACGATGCGCATCTGCTCGACGAACTGTCGGCATTCGTGATCCACCATGCGGCGTTGCGAGGGACTGCCCGGCTGATCGTCACGGTACGGTCCGGGGAGCCGGCACCTGATGCCGTCACCGCCCTGTGGAAGGACGGCATGCTGCTGCGGCTCGATCTTCAGCCCTTGTCGCGATCCGAGTCCGACGCACTGCTCGCCAGTGTGCTCGGCAGTCCTGTAGACGAGAAGTCGGCATCGAAGATATGGGATCTGACGCGCGGCAATGCCTTGTACCTGCGGCATCTCGTCTCACAGGAGGTAACCAGCGGCCGACTTCGAGAATGTCACGGATTGTGGTTCTGGCAGGAGGAATTCACCGTTTCCGACAGTATTGCGGACCTGCTCGGCGAACAGATCCGCCGCCTCCCGGAGGCGGTGCGCACGGTTCTGGACTTGGTTGCGGTGGCGGAACCGTTGCCCGTCGCGGTGCTGTCGGAGCTGTCCGACCTCGATGCGGTGGAAGAGGCGGAGAACCGCGGGCTGATCCGAATAGACGCAGCAAGTCGGCCGAGAGCTGCGCGAATGGCTCATCCGCTGTACGGAGAGGTGCGTCGAGCACGTGCCGGGGACACGCGACTGCGGCGCCTGCGAGGGCGTGTCGTGTCGGCGCTCGCGGCTCTCCCCCCGTCCGGACCCGAGGACGTCGTACGGCGGGCGGTCCTGCACGCTGACTCGGACCTGCCGATCGACCCGGACCTGTTCCTGCGCGCCGCTCGGGGCGCGATGGCGCTGCTGGATCTGTCCCTCTGCGAGAGGCTGGCACATGCGAGTTCGCTCGCCGGAGGCGGGGCCGAAGCCGACCTCTGTCGTGCTCACGCCCTCCTGCTGCTGAACCGGGGAACCGAGGCCGAGGATGTGCTCGCCGCCATGCCGCTCGAAAGCCTGACGGACGATCGGTTCGCGCGTCTGCTGACGCTCCGGGCTACGAACATGCTGTGGATCCTGGCGCGGCCGGAGGAGTCGAAACGGATCGTCGACAACGCGCTCGGCGACGCCCCGCCGACCGTGGCGGAGTCGTTGCGCGCCGTTCGCGCCGTACAGAGAGCTGTCGCGGGTGATCCCCTGGCCGCACTCGAACTCGGCCGGGATATCGACACGACACGGGTGCCCGCGTCGGCGGCGATGTGCGCGATCTGGGGAACTGTCATCGCGGCAGGGGATGTGGGCGAGTGGAACCTGGCCTCGGAGACCGCATCGAAGGGCTACAGACTGGCGGAATCCTGGCAGGAAGCCTCGTACCAGCGCGTAGGCCTCGTCGAGTTCCACGTCGACGCGATGCTCCTCGCCGGCGAGGTGGCCGAAGCCGAAGTCGTTGCCGCTCGAACCTACCGCGAGTGCATTCGGCTCCCCGGTGTGACGAGCGCGGTGGGAACCGCGATCGCGGGCATGGCCGCCCTCGGGGGCGGGCGGCTGGCACTCGCCCTCGAACGCCTCGATCGGGCCTTTGCCAAGTTCACGTCGCTCGACTACCCGGTCCTGATGTATCGGTACGGCATACTTCTCGCTCAGGCACTGGCGATGGCAGGTCGCGGTACTGCGGCGACGGCGCTGCTGTCCAGCGTCGACCAGAACCGGCACCCGGCCTTCGACTTCGTCGACTCGGAGCGGTTGCTCGCCCACGCCTGGGGCCATGCGGCGCTGGGGGCGGTCAGCACAGCGGCGGCGGTCGCGCTCCGGGCCGCGGAGTTCGCCGCCGAGCATCGGCAACATGCCCGGGAAGTGATGTGCCTACAGGTCGCAGTTCACCTGGGGGACGTGACGGGAAGAAGGCGGCTGGCGCATCTTGCGGAGAGCACGAGAAGTCGTCGCGCGTGCATCGCGGCCGCATTCGCCTCCGCTGCGTCCGACCACGACGGAAAGGCGTTATCCGAGGTTGCAACGCAATTCGAGGAAATGGGGGATACGGCTGCAGCGGCTGATGCCGCTGCGCGCGCCGCTCTCGCGTTCGCTCGCGCGAATCTGCGCGGGTCGTCGTTGACACTGGGCGCCCGCGCGCAACGCCTTGCCCGGGAATGCGGAGGGCTGACCACCCCCGCCCTCCGCGAGACGGCGGACCGCGACCTTCCCCTGACGCCCCGTGAGCGCGAGATCATTTCGATGGTGATGCGGGGACTGACGAACCGTCAGATTGCCGAAGCGCTGACGATGTCGGTACGAACGGTTGAAGGCCATCTGTATCGGGCACAGAAGAAGACCGGAACCCGCAACCGGCACGAGCTCGCGGCTCTGCTGCGCGAGCAATGCCGTTGACGCACAACCGACACGGGAGACCGATGTCATCGATTGGGGTGGGTGCCCAGGAGTTCTCCGAGCTCGTCCCGGCTGCAGACCCCGGTTCTCCGGCAGGCGCGGTACAGATGACCTTCCACGGTGCGCACGGAAACCCCCAGTCGCTCGGCGATTTCCCGATTGGACAAGCCCCGTTGCACGAGCGCCACGATCTCTCGCTGGCGTCCGGTCACCGGAACCGGCTCCAGATTGGCCCGCAACGCGGGGATGCTCGCTCCCTCGCACGCGTCAGCCAATCGTCGGGCGACGGCACACGCAGTCAGCGCGGGCCCGCGGCGGCCGGCCCGCCGGAAGTTCGCGGCGGCGTGGGCCGCGGCGTCCGCAGCCGCGACGAGATCTCCGAAGACCTCGTACGCACGGGACGCTTCGAGCAGTGCGTCGCCGTCCCGTCCGGCCAGCGCGGTCGCGTGGGCAGCGGCGGCAGCCACCCGTGGACCCGAGACGACGGTCGGTGCGCGGTTGTCGGTCTCCACTACAACGAGCCTGCTCGCTTCGGCTGCGTCGAGTGCGGCGGGATCGACCACTGTTCGCAACACCGCGAGGTCGAGGGGCTCGCAGGTGGACAGAACGTCGAGCACCTCGCAGACCGACGCCGACTGCCGGCCGATGCTCGCTTCCACCAGACCGAGAAGGGTCGGTGACAGGCCCGACGGACCTGGCCACAGCCAGACGCCCGACGACTGCGTCAGCCGACCACTTGCATATTCGTCTTCCAGGAGGTGGCGCAGATAGAGCACATTCCCCTGCGTGCAGGCCCAGAGTCGCTCGGCGCTGGACGCCTCCATCGGAGCTTCGAGCACCGTCTCGACGAGCGTGCGTGTGTCGTCCCGGGACAACGGACGCAGGTCGAGTCTGCGCAGCGGTCCATTCTTGCAGCACCGGACGAGCGCATCCGGCCAGCGTTCGCCGGCGCGGATGGTCAGAACCACTGTCGCCAGTCCGTGGAGCACAAGCCGGTGGACAACAAATGCCGACATGTCGTCGAGCAGGTGTGCATCGTCGACACCGACCACCAGATGCGGCCGGTCGGGTCCACCGACCAGCCCGGTGAGAACGTCATGAACTCGCATGAGCGGGTCAGCACCGAAGTCGGTGACGACGTCGGTGAACGCACCCAGCGGGACGCTTCGGGACGACTCCGTTCCTGCCGTCCAGTAGGTACGGCATCGGCGGGTGCGCGCCTGCTCCAGGGCCTCGCGCGCGAGCCGGGTCTTGCCGACGCCAGGTGCTCCGGCGATGACGATGCCGGCGCAGGAGCTGTCCCCGGCGATCACTGTGCGGACGATTCGCAGTTCGTCCCCCCGGCCGGTCAGCGGCCACGCGCTGATCACATGCGAATTCTAGGTCACCACAGCAGCGGTGCTCCACCGTCGGGCCACACCTGCAGGGCATCTGGTTCGGCCTCGGCGATGCGCGCGGATCCCTCCGGCGCGTCCGGGTCCACGTACCCGGCGAGCGGTTCGTCACCGGCAGCCCCTGCCCGCATCCGCAGCGCTGCCGCGTACGGCTTCGGCAGCTCCTTCGACATCGCGTCCCAGGTCTCGAAGCTCTCGTTCATGCATCGAGGGTTGCGCCGCGGCACGGGGACGGCACGCGTAGGGAGGTACTCCATTCGGATCCGTCCCGGCCGGACCGGTACGTCCGCCTCGGGCCCCATGCGTACCCCGGCTCGGCGCGAGGGCCGGACTGGGGTAGCGCACTACTCGCGTCCCCCGGCGGCGGGCGTCCGATGCTGAGTATGCGGTCCGGAGATTCGGCCCCGCCCGGGGGCGGTCACCACCGCGTCACACTACTGCTCGGTCCTGCCGGACCACCCGAACGACAAGGACAGCCATGTCATGCAACAGCATCCGCGGCCCAGTGGTACCGCGGCAGCCGGGCCGAACGCCCGCGCCGTGCACATCGTCACGGGAGCCACCAACCGTCCGGGGAACGTGGCTGCTGGGCTCCACGAGGGAGCTGCTTCGCGATCCCCTCGAACTCGGTCTGCGCGGGTACGCCGAGGGAGGCGACGTCGTACGCTACGCCGTCGGGCTGCCGGGCCAGCGCCGCGAGTTCTTCACGGTCAACCACCCGGACGGGGTGGGAGAACTGCTGAACGCTCCGAACCACTTCAACTACCGGAAGGACTCGGAGTTCTACCGCGCGATGCGCGACCTGTACGGGAACGGCCTGGTCACGAGTCAGGACGAGACATGGTTGCGTCAGCGTCGATTCATCCAGCCCCTGTTCACCCCGCAGAGCGTGGACGGCCACGTGACGACGATGGTCGACGGAGCCGAGCGTGTGGCCATCCGGTGGCACAACTGTCCGAGTCGCCTCGTCGACCTCGGTGCGGAGATGACGGCGCTGACGCTCGGTGTCGCCGCTCGCATCCTGTTCGGCGTGCAGGCGCCCCAGATGCTGCCGGTGCTGCGCACGACGTTGCCCGTCCTCGGACGTGCCGTCCTGCAGCGGGGTGTGTCCGCGGTTCGGTTTCCCTCTGCGTGGCCGACGCCCGGTAATCGGAGAATCGCGCGCGCGGAATCCCGTCTCGACGGGCTGTGTGACGCGATTATCGAGCGCCGCCGCGCCGCCGCTGAGCCGGGGGTCGACCTGATCGGGCGCCTGGTGGCGGCCCAGGAATGCGGTGACGCGTTGTCCACCGCTGAGATCCGCGATCAGGTCAAGGTGTTTCTGCTGGCCGGACACGACACGACGGCCACCATGTTGACGTTCGCACTCCACCTGCTCGGCAAGAACGCGGGTGTGCAGAATCGAGCTCGGGACGAAGCCGAACAGGTGCTGGTCGGCGGAACACCGACGGCCGCCGATGCCCACGCGCTGACGTATACGACGATGGTGCTCAAGGAGGCCGCGCGGATGTACCCACCCTCGCCGTACCTGACGCGGCGGGCCGTCGAGGAGAGGGAGGTGTGCGGGTATCGGATCCCTGCCGGTGCGGACGTCAACCTGGCGCCGTGGGTGGTGCACCATCGTGCCGATCTGTGGCCGGAGCCGTTCCGGTTCGACCCGGAGCGTTTCACCCCGGACAGCGAGAGGGAGCGTCACAAGTATGCGTGGTTCCCATTCGGTCACGGCCCCCGTGGCTGTATCGGTCAGCGCTTCGCGATGCTGGAGGCGGCGGTAGTCCTGGCGATCCTGGTGCGTGAGTTCGAGTTCTGTTCCCTTTCGGGCTCGGTGGCGCTCACCACCGATCTGCTGCTGCACCCGGCCGGTGAGGTGCCGTGCCGCGTCCGCCGGCGCGTACCGGTGCGCCCGGCGAACCGTCACACGGACCAGTGGCCGTGAGAGGACTGTGGAAACGGGCACAGACTGTTGATTCCCCGAGGTAGTGGCGCCTACCCGCCCCATCACGGATTCGTGCGTGTTTCCGGAGATTGCGCGGTGCACGCCGTGGGCAGATTCCGAAGGTGCGAGCGAATCCGTGCGTCCTTGACATGCGCCGGGCCACACCCCAAACTGACAACGTGCGTAGTCAAAGCGAGCTCGTCCCGCTCGGCCCCGACAGCCTGACGTGGAGGTACTTCGGCGGCTGGCGCGGAATGTTGTTCGGCCCGTGGGCCGGATCGATGCAGAACATGCACCCGGGCCTCGGCGCGGCCGTGGAGGAGCACTCGCAGTTCTTCGCCGAGCGCTGGGAACGCCTGTACCGGTCGCTGTACCCCATCTACGGCGTCGTCTTCGACGGCCCGCGCGCCCCGGGGACCGCCGCCCAGGTGCGTGGCTACCACGACACGATCAAGGGGATAGACAAGAAGGGCCGGCGCTACCACGCCCTCGACCCCGACACGTTCTACTGGGCGCACGCGACGTTCTTCTACAGTCTCGTGGTCTCGATCGAGTGGTTCGACGGCCCGCTGTCCCTCGCGGACAAGCACAGGCTGTTCGACGAGCACGTCCGGTGGTACCGGCTTTACGGGGTGTCGATGCGACCCGTCCCCGGCAGCTGGGAGGACTTCCTCGCCTACTGGGACCGCATGTGCCGGGAGGTGCTCGAGGACAACAAGGCGACCCGCGACGTGCTGGACCTCTCGCACCTCGAGCGGCCGCCGTTCCTGCGGTGGGTGCCCGCGAGTGTGTGGACGGTGCTGCGGCCACCGATGACCCGTGGGTTCCTCTGGCTGACGATCGGCCTGTACGACCCGCCGGTGCGCGCGCTGCTGGGCTACACCTTCTCCGAGCGGGAAGAACGGCTGCACCGCGCCATCGGCCGCTCGATCGGGCTGGGGGAGAAGCTGATTCCGCGACGCTACCGCTACCATCCGCGGGCCCGGGCCGGCTGGGACCGCGCATCGGGCCGCATCCCGGCGGACGCGCCCGTCGTGCACACGCCCGATCGCAACCTGCCGCCGGCGCATCTGCTGGACAGTCCGATGCACTACACGGGGGCACACGAGAATGTGAGCGGCGGCACGCGCTGAACCGTCGCGGGCGGTGGCGTCATGGCTGGACCGCTCGCAGGGGTGCCGGAATCCGGTCAGGGGCGCAGTAGGACCTTGGTGGCGCGCCGCTTGTCCATGGCTGCGTAGGCTTCGGCGACCTGCGCGAGGGGCAAGGTGAGGTCGAAGACCTTGCCGGGCTCGATGCGTCCGTTCCAGACCCGGTCGAGCAGGTCGGGGAGGTAGGCGCGCACCGGGTCTTCCAGAACATGTGCTGTTGCGGAAGGTCGGTGACGTGGGGGACACCGACCCAGCCCACCATGGCACCCGGGCGGGTCGAGCGCAGCGCTTGCAGAACGCCCACGTCACAGGCCCGATGGTGCACCCGGGCGATCTTCCGCACCTGCAAGCCCTTGCCGCCCGCATCCAGGCCGGCGAACCACCCCCGACCGAACTGGTGCGCCTGCACGGACCCGGCGGCCGGTGGCGAAGGCTCAGGTCACCGTGCGGCCGTTCCAGCGCGACGACGGACCCGCACACGTTGATCTGACCCTGGTCCAGATCACTCGCACGCACGACCGGTACCGACCGCCGCCGTCCGTGCAGGGACGTGTCGTCTGCGCAGGTGAGCGAGTTGCCGACACGGCCGGTGCAGCCGGCACCGCCGGATCGGGGGAACGAACCGTGCCGGCGCAGGGGATGGCATAGTGACCAACCGGGTACGCGCCAGGTGGAAGGGGTGGTGATGCGGGGCCGCAAGACGGGGGCAGGGGTGTGGGCGCTGGGGGTTGTCGTGGCGCTGGCCACGCAGACCGGCTGCGGCACCGAATCCGGTCGGTCCGGGTACGACGTGCCGAACGCCACCGTGGTGCCGACCTCGTTTGCGGTGCCGGCGGCGGAGCTGCCGGTCGGCGCGGTGCCCACGGCGGGGCAGGTCACCGCCATGGTGCGGAGTGCCTTCGACCCGCAGGTGCGGTTGGCTGAGCGGGTGAAGTTCTTCGAGGGAGCCACGGTGGCCGATCCGTCCCCGGCCGACCACATCGGCATGGGCGTGGCGGACCTCGAGGTCGTGACCGTGACCCCCATCGGCCCGGGTCGGTTGTCCGCTGCCACGACCGCCCCCGGGCCCGGTATTCCCCTGGTCGCCGAGGGCGGCACGTGGCGGATCGAGCGCGGGTGGGCCTGCGCTCAGCTGGGCGCCTCCTGCTGACCAGTCGCGTGCCGTCCTCGACGCGGTGTGGCTCGTCAGGCTTTGCTGACGAGGCGGCCGACATTCCCGGACATTCGGCGTCGTCAGGGCCTATGGTTTCCGTCAAGCAGCCTGTCGGTTTCTGGTAGATGATCTTGTCGTTGAGTAGCAGCGAGGCCGTGCGGGTCCGTAGCACCTCACCGGGTGCGGTGCGGTAACACCCGCCAGTGCCGATCCGACGAGACTCTGACGCCGGCCGAACGTGACGACGTCGACTTCCTCTGCGACGACCACCGCTGGCGCACCGCTGTGGTCACCGCCGTCTCCGCGGCGGCCGCCCGCCGCGCCACCGTGCCCGCCCTGGCCCTGAAACTGCTGCAGCTGCTTCCGGACGTCGAGGCAGCGGTCGTTCTGAAGACACTCGCGTGGCACAGCCGATCGGCCGCAAACGATATCGGCGATCTCTGCTCGCTGATGACGATCGTGCACGAGCACAAGCCGCGACTGCCGGGGTAGAAGCTCGGTACCGCCCGGAGCGAAACACGTGGGGATGCTGCGCGGGCGTTGTACGTCTTGGTGGCGATGATCGATCGACAGCAGAGGATCGAGGGGCTGACCATGCCGGTCAGAGCACGCCTCGCGAGGCGCAGCGCACGATGTCACCAGCAGAAGATCAATTCGACGAGGACATGTGACCAGGAACAAGATCCTTCCACGCCACGCCACGCCACGCCACGCCACGCCACGCCACGCCACGCCACGGGATGGTATGGCTACCTGGGGGCTGGCGATGCTGTGGCCACGCCCGTGAGCTGGTTTACCACGTCCGGGCGGATCTGATCCAGCGCTGGGCGCCGGCGCGCTCGCCGCCCTGGACGTATCGGAGCTGCGCGACGGCGAACCGCCCCCACAGAACCTGCCACCGACAGCACAGCTCGCACTCGCCGCAGAGCGGTAATCTCGCTGCCGCAGCCGCGGCACGGCGTCGACCTCAGTCCACAACCGTAAGGGGACTTCGTCCAGTTGGCTCGATGGCCGTCACGTACGGCGATGCGGTACGCCGACCTACCTGGACGCGAAAGTGCGAGGGCACAAGAGCATGTCAGGGAAATGATGTCAGCCAGGGAAAACAAACTATTGACCTTCCGATCGGAAGGGATTAAATTCATCGGTCAAGCGGATCCGAGTCCGTGATCGGGCCCCACGCCCGCGGCGCCTCGCCGCGTGTCGTTGTCGGCAACTCGGTGCGAGGAGTGTGCCCCATATGGCTGTCAATTCCACTGGTAGCAAACGGTTATCGAGCAGGAACATCCGAGTGGCCGGCGACTCGACGAGGGTATGCAGCTGTCGAGGGGCAAATTCACCTGAGAGTCGGCCCTCCGGGGTGACGGCCTGGTTCCACTGCAGGACTATCCTGTCGAGATATCTCCTCCGGCAAAAGCTCTCGCCCGAGTTTCCTTGTTTGAGCTGCAGTTCGCGGGCCATCGGATCGGCACGGCGGGCGACTGGCCGGACGTGCTGGTCGCGACCAAGACGACCGAGCAATACCTGCATTGCCGATTCGCGGAGCGGGCGGAAATCGCCGAGGCGAACGTCACCGCATTTCACGCCGACTACGCGTTCGAGGACACCACCGAGTCCTGCGCATCGCGATATGAGGTGGCGACGGCGAATCTGTCGGAGGGGCGGAACCGTACAGTCTCCGAGAACCTTGCGCTCGCCTACGGACTGCTGATCGGAGCCCGCAGCGCGGGCAGGCCGCTGTTCCTCTGCGTGACCGGATCATGCCCGCGTTGGACCTGCGGCAGGGACTTGCGCGCCACAAGTCCCACGGAGCGCAGACCTTCCAAGCCGAGGACGAGAGTGCGGCGATCGTTGCCGCGGTGGGTGCCTCCTTCGGAGGTCACTTGGTTGTGACCTCGTGCCGCTGGACGGCGTGGACGCTGGTTCTCTGGTGGTCCACGACGCTCACGACGAGGATCCGTCGATCGCATTCATGCTCGCGCGTCTGCCGGACCGGAAGGGGCGAGTCGTCCCGGTCGGCAGCTTCTGCGACGTGGCCCGGCCCGCGTCCGACGATCTGGTCAAACGAGCAGATCGCGCAGGCCTGCACCGGGACCGCGTCGGACCTGGCCGCGGTCATCAGCGGCGGTGACAGCTGGGTGGTGGGTTCGGGCGTACGGCGGTGACCCATCTCCCATCCGGAACGACCACACGAAGGAGTAGGAAGTGATCATCGATCAAGTAGGCGTCGTGGGTGGTGGCCTCATGGGGACGGGCATCGCGCGTGTCTGTGCCCTCGCCGGCGCCGATGTCGCGGTCTGCGAGGTGGACGCCGAGCGGGCGGAGGCGGCGCGGGCACGCACCGAACGTTCGCTGCGGCGCGCCGCGGCGGCGGGCAAGATCACCGACGCAGACTGCAACGGTGCGTTGGGGCGGCTCCACTACACCGCAGCGCTCGAAGACCTCGCTGAACGCGAGCTGGTCATCGAGGCCATCGTCGAGGACGAGCGGGCCAAGACGGACCTGTTCGCCGCGCTCGACAAAGTGGTCGTCAGCCCGTCCGCCGTGCTCGCCTCGAACACCTCGTCCATCTCGATTACCAAGCTGGCCGCCGCAACCACGCGCCCGGAACGGGTTGTCGGTCTGCATTTCTTCAATCCCGTACCCGCGCAGCGCCTGGTGGAGCTGGTACCGACGCTGCACACCCAGGCGGCGACGATCGACCGAGTCGAACGGTTCGCCAGCGATGACCTCCGGAAGCTGGTGATTCGCTCGCAGGACCGCGCGGGGTTCGTGGTGAACGCGCTGCTGACCCCGTACCTGCTGTCCGCGGTACGCATGCTCGAGGCGGGATTCGCGGCGGCCGAGGACATCGACCGCGGCATGGTCGAGGGCTGCGCGCACCCGGTCGGCCCGCTGTCGCTGGCGGACTTCGTCGGACTGGATATCCTCCTCGCTGCCTCGACCTCGATGTACGAGGAGTTCCGGGATCCGGGTTTCGCACCACCACCGTTGCTGCTGCGCATGGTCGAATCCGGATTCCTCGGTGAGAAGACCGGCCGCGGCTTCTTCACCTACTCGTGATGCCCAGTTTCGAAGGAGCTTCCATGCCCTCAGCCAACTCCTACGCAGGACTCACCGTGTCCCCGAAGACGGCGTGGTCGCTGACCGGTGCGTCCGGTACAGGCGGTGATGCCACCGCGCCGAGCACCCTGATATGGCCGCTGCGCCGGGCCGCTCGACTGCATGGCGACTCGATTGCGATAGTCGATGGGGCGACGCGACTGAGTTATGCGCAGTTGTGGTCCTGGTGCGACCGGCTGGCCGCGGGTTTGGCGGGGCGCGGCGCGGTTCGGGGCGACCGGATCGGCATCCTTGGAGCCAACAGTGCCGAGTATCTCGCCGCCTACTTCGGGGTACCGGCTGCGGGTTACGTGCTGGTCCCACTGAATGCGCGTCTCGCCGACGCCGAGATGATTGCGATCATCAATGACTGCGAGCCGGTGATCGTGGTGGCGGACGAGGCTCATCTCGCCCGCGCCGAGTCGGTGGCGGCATCGACCGATGCCACCGTCGTGGACTTCGGACGGTTGCTCGGCGAACCGATCGAGTGCACCGCCTCGAACGGTGGGAGCGAGGTCGGTGCCCAGGATCTCGCGGCAATTTTCTATACCGGCGGTACGACGGGACGGGCGAAGGGAGCGATGCTTACCCACGGGAATCTCACCGCGAACGCGCTGCACATGATCGCGGGACTCGGCTATCGCTCCGATGACGTCTATCTGCACTGTTCACCGATGTTCCATCTCGGCGACGGGATGTCGACCTATCCGATGACCTGGGTGGGCGGACGACACGTCGTAATTCCGCGTTTCGAGCCCGAGGTCGTGGTCGATGCGATCGAGACGGAAAGGGTGACCTGTACCTTCCTGGTGCCGACGATGCTCACGCTGCTTCTCGAGTACCTGGACGGGACGGACCGAGACCCGGACCTGTCGTCCCTGCGTGTCGTGGTGCACGGCGGTGCGCCGATCGCGCCGATGCTGCTGAACAGGGCGATGGAACGGCTGGGATGCTCCTTCACGCAGTCGTATGGCATGACCGAGGCCGGGCCGATCCTGAGCTTCCTCCCCGACGAGGGCCTGCTGCTCGGCAGCCGGATCCTGAATTCCGCCGGGCGTCCGGTGGTCGGGGTCGAGGTGCGGGTGGTGCGGCCGGACGGAACGGACTGTGAAGTCGGCGAGACCGGCGAGATCATCGGTCGGGGACCGAACTTTGCGGTCGGGTACTGGCGGCAGCCGGAGGTGACCCGGGAGCGGTTCCGTGACGGCTGGTACTGGACGGGGGACTTGGCCTATCGCGATGAGGATTTCTACCTCTACATCGTCGGTCGGGCCGGTGATGCGATCATCAGCGGTGGTGAGAACGTCTATGCCGCAGAGGTAGAAGCCGTACTTGCTCAGCATCCGGACCTGGTCGAAGCCGCGGTGATCGCGGTGCCGTCATCTCAGTGGGGTGAGCAGGTCCACGCCGCCGTCGTGATCCGGCCGGGAGCGGCGACGACCGAGGCGGATCTCGATCGGCATTGTCGCGCACTGATAGCCGGCTACAAGATCCCGCGCTCGTACGAGTTCCATACTCAGCTTCCGCGCACCGGGCCTGGAAAGATCGACAAATTGGCATTGCGGCGTCCGCATTGGACGGCGCATGGAAGGGACGTGTCATGATCACATCGGATGGTGGGGAGAACAGGGTCGCGCTCGTGACCGGTGCCTCTCGTGGAATCGGAGCGGCCTGTGCTTTGCGTCTTGCGGCGCAGGGGTACGCAGTCGCGGTGAACTTCGCGCGGTCCGGCCATGAGGCGGAGTCGGTTGTGAAGCAGATCCGTGCCGACGGCGGGCGGGCCGTGGCGATTCGGGCGGACGTAGGGGCGGAGGGCGCGGGCGAGGAGCTCGTGGGTGAGACGGTGCGTCGGCTCGGGCCACCGCTGGTGGTGGTCAACAATGCCGGGGTTCAGCGGTCCCGGGCGATGATCCGTCAGACGCGTGACGAATTCGACCAAATGCTCGACATCAATGTCCGTGGGGCCTGGTCGGTGACCCGCGCCGCGCTGCCGCACATGTACGACGCGGGCTGGGGACGCGTGGTGTTCGTCAGCTCGGTTCTGGGTGCCACCGGTGGGCCCGGCGACACCGGGTACGGCGCTTCGAAGGGGGCGTTGCTGGCGATGTCGAAGAGCCTGGCGCTCGAGGTCTCCCGACGCAATATCACCGCCAACGCGGTGCTGCCGGGAACGATCCTCACCGACATTGTCACCGACGTCGATCCGGCGGTGCTCGAAGCCAATATCGCGGCGATCGCCGCGCGGCGCGGGGGTGAGCCCGAGGAGGTGGCGGCCGTCGTCGCTTTCCTGTGCTCTCAGGACGCCTCCTATGTCAGTGGTGCGGAGGTCGTGGTGCACGGCGGTGGGTGGCTCACGCTTCCGTCGTCGAAATAGCACCGGCGGCATCGGATTCGAAACACGGAGGTAAGGACGAGTGCAGTACGGAATCGGCTTGTACACCGGGCAGGTACCCCCGGGCGAGGACCTCGGGTTCCACGACGAGTACGCCCGGATCATCGAGCAGGCGACCCTGGCCGAAGAGGCGGGCCTGGACTCGATCTGGTTGAGCGAACACCACGGGGCGACGGACGGATATCTTCCCTCGTTGTTGCCGATCGCGGCGGCGATCCTCGGTGCGACGACCCGGTTGGTGGTGGGGACGGCGGTGCTGCTGGCACCTTTCCACAATCCGCTTCGGCTGGCGGAGGACGTTGCGGTCCTCGACCAGATGTCGGGGGGCCGTTTCATCCTTGGGATGGGAACTGGGTGGCGGCGCGGCGAGTTCCGGTCTTTCGGGGTGAACATGGCGACCCGCGGACGGGCACTGGAGGAGACCGTCGAGATCCTCCGGCGGGCGTGGCAGGGGAGCCGATTCGGGTTCGAGGGGCGGGTGCACCGGATCGACAGCGCGATCGTCAGGCCCGAGCCCTTCACGCCCGGCGGCCCGCCGATCTGGCTCGGCGGCACGGGGCCGCGGGCACTGGATCGGGCCGGCCGCCTGGGGGACGGATTCTTCGGGGTCTGTACCCCGTTCGACCCCGCCATGGCGACCTTCTCCCAGGTACTCGAGTCTGTGCCTGAGCACCGGCGAGCGGGTTTCTCGTTCGGCCAGCTGAGGTCCGGCTTCATCGCGGACGACCCCGAACTCGGTTGGAAGCTCACCGGGCGCGGTATGACCTACACGATGGACGTGCACGCTCGGTGGGCTGCGGAGGAAGCCGGCAATGCGGTCGAGGTGGACACGATGCTCACGCCGGAGGAGGTTGTGCGGCAGTACAACCTGATCGGCACACCCGACGAGGTCACCGCGGCGTTGCGGCCGTACGAGCAGCGCTTCGCGGCGCGCACCGATTCTCATCTCTGTTTCCGGCTCTATCATCCCTACATGCCGCAGGACGCGGTGCTGGACGCGATCGGTACGTTCGGTAGGGTGGTGGTTCCCGCCCTGCGCACCTCGGCCGGCGGTGGGCCGCAGCCGGGGTGATTGCGGGGCACGCGCCGCACCTACTGGAGGAAAGCCCGTGCCACCCAAGCGCTCCGCCGAGCGGCATGCCGAGGTCCTCGACGCCGCCATTGAGCTGATCCGCCAGAAGGGCATCGACGGGACGAGCCTGCAGGACATCGCCGATGCGGTCGGTATCAAGAAGGGCAGCCTGAACACCTACTTCTCCTCCAAGGAGGAGCTGGTCGAGCTGATCCAGGCCAGATTCACCGAGGTCGCGGAGCGGGAGCTGCGCATCATCGGGGAGCGCACCGACCTGACACCCGATCAGCGGCTGCGTGAACTGCTCTATTTCCATGCCGAGCACTGCACCCTGCGGGTCTCCTCGCCGGTGCTGGTCGGCTTCATGCAGCTGTGGACCTCGTCCTCGTCGCCGGGTGGACGTCACCAGCCGTCTGTGGTGCGCGAGTACCAGCGCGTCTTCGAGGACGCCGTCGCGCAGTGTGCGCGTAAGCGCATCTTCCGGAAGATCGATCCCGTGCTCACCGTGAACGGGCTCATGGGCAGCATGAGCTGGTGTGCATTCTGGTACAACGAGGACGAGCACGGACCGTTGCGGCCGCTTGTGGACGAGATCATCGATATGGCCTTCGACGGCCTGCGCGCGAAGGGCTGACGCGCCGCGGGCACGGGCGGTAGCCGACCGCCTGCGCCCGTGGCGTGTGCTGGCGGTCAGCGCTGCGCGAGGCGGGCGCCCGCGTCGAGTCGGATGACCTCGCCGTTGAGCATCTCGTTGGTGATCACCGCACAGGCCAGGTCGGCGAACTCGTCCGGGCGGCCCAGGCGTCGCGGGTGGGCGACCGCGGCCGTCAGCTGGTCCTGCAGGTCGGTTGGCAGGTCCGTGGTCAGTGTGGTCTCGAATGCGCCGGGGGCAATTGTGGCGCAGCGGATTCCGTACTGGGCGAGTTCGCGGGCGGCGGGGAGGGTCATGCCTGTGACGCCGGCTTTGGATGCCGAGTACGCCAGCTGGCCCTGCTGACCTTCGAACGCGGCGATGCTCGCGGTGGTGACGATCACGCCGTTTTCCGTGTCGGCCCGCTGGTTCTTGCTCATGTGCCAGGCGGCGGCGCGCAGGACGTGAAACGTTCCCCGCAGGTTGACGTCGATCACATGGTTGAACCGTTCGGGGGCGACCGGTCCTTGCTTGCCGATGAGTCGGAATCCTCCGGCGACGCCCGCGCAATGCACGACGATGTCGACCCGGCCGAAGGTGCGAACCGTGGTGTCGAATGCGGCGTCGACCTCGTCGGGGGAGATCACGTTCGCGGCGAGGGGGAGCCAGGTTTCGCTCGGGGTGCCGGGTGGGGCGGACAGGTCCAGCGCGGCGATCCGGGCGCCGCGTTGGGCGAGCATCTGCGCGGTGGCCTCTCCTAGTCCCGCCGCGGCTCCGGTGACCACGGCAACTGCTCCGGCGATCTGCATGTCATCCTCCTGTGTGATTCAAGCCTCAATCCGATCGGAATGTGATCTACGTCTTGTCCCGAGCGAGAATCGGCGTTACCCTTCCATTCGACAGGATAACAGCCGGTGCCTCGGAGGCGAGGCTCTCGATACCTGAAATCTATTGGCCTAGAGGTCAATCCAGTCCGTCACGGCGTGGCGTCGACAATGATGGAGGATCCGCATGCTGTCGCATGAAGACAATGAACTCCTGACCCGGGTAGACGGGGAAGCGCCGATGGGGGCGTACCTCCGCGAATACTGGACACCCGCAGTCCGCTCCCAGCGGTTGATCGCCGACGGCGCTCCCGTGCAGGTCCGACTCTTCGGCGAGGACTTCGTGGCCTTTCGCGCCACGGACGGCAGGGTCGGCTTCCTGGACGAGTCGTGCCCGCACCGGGGGGCCTCGCTCGCGCTGGCCCGGAACGAGGACTGTGCACTGCGGTGCATCTACCACGGCTGGAAGATCGACGTGTCGGGCACCGTTGTCGAGGTGCCGTCCGAGCCCGCCGATCGACTGGCGGACATGGCCGACAAGATCACGATCGGCAAATACCCCACCCGGGAGGCCGGCGGCGTGGTCTGGGTGTACCTCGGGGTGCACGACGACCCGCCCGCGTTCCCCCAGTTCCCGTTCGACAAGGTACCGGCCGACCACGTGCGGGCCCTGGTCGCCGAGACGCACTGCAACTGGCTGCAGGCAGTCGAGGGGACCCTGGACTCCTCACACGTGTCGATCCTGCACCAGGCCTGGTTGGGGCAGAGTACCGGCAGCCTGGGCAAGGCGGCCGAAGACTCCGCACCACGCTACGAATCCGACGAGACGGGTTACGGCATCCGCTTCGCCGCGATCCGGCACTGCGGCGACGACCAGCATGTGCGGGTGACCGAGTTCGTGATGCCCTGGATGGCCTACATCCCGACCGGCGACGAAGATCGGGTCGCCATCATCGGAACCCCCATCGACGACGAACACTCCCGCCAGTGGTTCATTCGGTGGAACGACGACCATCCGCTCACCGAGGACACCGACACCCATTTCTGGTACCGGGACCTGACGGGGGCGCCGGACGACTTCACCGAGCTGGTCCGGGGCAGGGGCAGCTGGGGGCAGGACCGCTCGCTCATGTCCGACGGACACTTCTCCGGCTTCACCAATCTCATTCTCGAAGATGTCGCGATCCAGGAGAGCCAGGGGCCGATCGTCGATCGCTCCAAGGAGAAGTTGGGCACCAGCGACATCGCGGTCGTGAAGACGCGCCGTCTGATGCTGGATTCCGTTCGAGCACACCAAGAGGACGGGACAGTGTTCGGTCGGAAGGATCCGCTCGCCCGGCCCGGCACTGCCGGCGTGGCGATCACGATCGAGGCCACCGGCGACTGGCGTACCGCCGCGGCCGGCGAGGCCCGGTATGTCTAGCCCCGGCCGTGCCGGCTTCGCGGACTGGCAGGCGATCCGCGCCCTCACCGCAACCTACAACCGGTGTTTCGACAGGTCGGACGCGCAGGGTTGGGCGTCGACCTTCATCCCGTCCGGCCGCCTCGAGGTCGCCGGCGAGGGGGTCGCCTACGCGGGGCACGACGAACTCCGCGACTTCTGCTCGTCCCGGGGATGGGGGATCCTGCACATGACCCTCGACCCCGAGGTCACCGTCGACGGTGACCTCGGCGAGCAGCGCTGCAATCTCGTGATGTTCCGGCGGTACGAAAACCGGGAGCGGCCGACGCTGCTGGCGACGGGGCGGTACACGGACACCCTGATCCGCACCCCCGAAGGGTGGCGCTTCGAGTGCCGGGTCGTCGAGTTGGACAATCGGCTGGGCTACACACCGGAAGGGCCGAAATGACATACATACCGGGTCCTCACGGAAACTCCAGCCCCGACAGTGCGGCGTCACCGGTCGACGTCGTGGTGTTCGGCTCCGGCGCAGCGGGATTCGCAGCCGCGCTGGCCGCGGCCGAGGAAGGCGCCACCGTGCAGCTGTACGAAAAGTCGGAGGTGCTCGGCGGAACCACCGCGAAATCGGGCGGCGTCTACTGGATTCCCGACAACCACCTCATGCGAGAGCACGGCATCGAGGATCGCCAGGACCGCGCGGTCAGGTACATGGCACGGGTGAGCGCTCCCGACCGCTACCGCGCCGACGACGCGCTGCTGGGGTTGTCCCACTGGGAATACGATCTGCTCACCGGCTACTACCGGATCGCCTCCGAGGCGGTGGAATTCCTCGACGGCATCGGGGCACTGCGGTCGACGATCGAGACGGCACTTCGGTTTCCCGACTACCACATGAACCTGCCCGAGCAAGGGGGCGTGTTCGGGCGGGCGCTGTGTCCCGCCGACGAACACGGACGCCCGGCGGGCGGCGACGAACTCATCGCCCAGTTGGCGGCGGCCGCCGCGCGCAGCGGTGTCCGGGTCGCCACCCGGCACGCCTTCGTGGGACTGGAGATCGACGACGGCCGGGTGGTCGGTGCGGTGGTGCGCGACCTGGAGGCCGAGCGTGACAGCACCATCCGTGCGGAACTGGGCGTCGTGCTCGCCGTCGGGGGCTTCACGCACGACGCCGAGCGCCGAGCCCGTCACCTACCCGCTCGGGTGTGGGGCGGATGCGCCGCGGGCACGAACACCGGGGATGCGCTCCCGGCGTTCGAGGCCCTGGGCGTGCCCATGCACAACATGGACCGCGCCTGGTGGGACCAGGTCGCGATCGAGCACACCCGGGTGGGGGCGACCGAGACCCGCGCAGGAATGTGGGTCGCCCCGGGGGACTCGTCCCTGATCGTGGATCTCGACGGGCGACGGATCGTCAACGAGAAACAGTTCTACAGCGACCGGGCCAAGGTGCACCTCGGGCCCGACGCGCCGGAGTTGCTCGTGCTGGTCTTCGACGGCCGGACCGAGGAGCTGTTCTCGAGGGAGCCGTTCGCCTATCCGTTGGCGCTGCCCGGCGAGCCGCGGTCGCACCTCGTGTCGGGCGAGAGCTGGCAGGAGTTGACCGAGAATCTCGCCGACCGGCTGCACTCGCTCGCGGCGGTGACCGGCGGCGCCCGGCTCGGCGCCGACTTCGGGTCGAACCTGGTCGACACGGTTGCCCGTTTCAACGAGCTGGCGCGCGCGGGCGTCGATTCCGACCACGGCCGCGGGAGTGAACCGATCGAGGCGTTCTTCACCGGCGAACCGCGCGCCGGCGGCGGCCCGAACCCGGTGATGGCGCCGCTGCGCGGGCGGGGGCCGTACTTCGCGGTGCTGATCGGACTCGGGACGCTCGACACCAAGGGCGGCCCGCGTACGACTACCGACGGCCAGGTGCTCGGCGGTGACGGCGTCCCGGTGGAGGGCCTCTACGCCGCGGGGAACTGTGCGGCGTCGCCGTCCAACGACGGTTACTGGGCGGCCGGGGCGACGATCGGCCCGGCGTTGGCGTTCGGGTACAGCGCGGGGCGGCACCTGGCCTCCCGACGGGCCGTGGAGACCGAGTCCCGGAGGCGGGAAGTGTCGAGATGACCTTCATCATCGGAGCGGCGTGCATCGATGTCATGGACCGGTCCTGCCTGCAGGAGTGTCCGGTCGACAGCATCTACGAGGGCGCCCGCAAGCTGTACATCCACCCCGTCGAGTGCGTGGACTGCGGTGCCTGCGAGCCGGTCTGCCCGGTGGAGGCGATCGCCTCCGATCGCGACGAGGACGAGGACTTCGCACCGTTCGTCGCCGACGCCGTCGAGTTCTTCCAATCCGTGCTGCCGGGCCGGGTGAACCCGATCGGGTCGCCGGGCGGCGCGCGAAGCACCGGGCCGGTCGGAGTGGACAGCCGCTATGTGCGCGAGCTGCCCCCGGCCGGTTCCTTTACCTAGCCGCGGCGCGGAAGCCGCGGACCACCAGAAGGAGAGACAGCATGACCAAGGTGACAGTTGTCAGTGCGCACGGGCTGGACTGGGTGTGGCGGACCGGCGGAACGATTCTCAAGTACGTCCAGGCCGGGGCGGAGGTGACCGTCGTCTGCCTGTCGATGGGCGAGCGGGGCGAGTCGGCGTCGGCGTGGGCGGAGCCGAACCAGTCCGCGGAGCGGGTGCGGGCGATGCGGCTGGCCGAGGCGGAGAAGGCCGCGGCGGTGGCGGGGGTCGAACTGCGCACCTACGACTGGGGCGACTACCCGATGATCATCGATGACGAGCGGCGCCTGGAGATGGTGCGGCTGCTGCGCGAGCTCCGTCCGGATGTCGTGCTCACGCACGGTCGCCGCGACCCCAACAATCCGGATCACGTGGCCACCGCCCGCGTGGTCGAGGACGCCGCGATCTGGGCCCGGGCCCACGGTCGCCTGCCGGAGTCGGAGCGGTTCGTCGTTCGGCAGATCCACGGTTACGAACCGGAGTTCCCGGAGTTCTGCGACTTCCAGCCGGACACCTACATCGATATCAGCGATGTCGCCGAGCAGAAGCTCGAGATGATGCAGTGCTCGCAGGTACAGCAGTTCATGATCGAGGTCTACGAGCAGCGGGCGCGTTATCGGGCGATCATGGCCGGGCTGCTGCTCGATCGCAAGGTCACCCACGCCGAGGCCTTCGAACGTTTCCTGCCCGCCGCGGGAGGGTTGTTCTGATGGACAACTTGCCCGTCAGCCCGTCGATCGTCGACCGTGTGGACCGGCGCGTCGGCGCGCACGCGGCGGAGTTCGCCGAGCTCGGCGTCGCGACGGTGCACGAATCACAGGGGCGCAGCGGGCTCATGGATCCCGCGATCAAGCCGCTTGTGGCTGGCTCCCGCGTCGCGGGACCCGCGGTGACGTGCCTGAACCATCCCGGGGACAACCTGATGTTGTTGGCCGCGCTCGACCTGTGCCGGGAGGGGGATGTCCTGGTCGTCGGGAACTTGGCGCCGTCCACCGCCGGCATGGTCGGTGAGATCATCGGCAGCATCCTGGTGGCCCGTGGGGCCGCGGGTCTGGTGGTGGACGGGGGCGTGCGCGACATCCGTGAGCTCCGCCGGCTGCCGTTGCCGGTGTGGACCAGGACGGTGTCGGCGATGGGGACCACCAAGGGCGGGCCGGGGTGGGTCAACACCCCGGTCGTCGCCGGCGGGACAACTGTGCGGCCGGGGGACCTGGTGGTCGCCGACGACGACGGTGTCGTGGTGGTTCCCCGCGAGTCGACCGACGAGGTCTTGGCCCGTGCCCGGGACCGGGCCGAGCGGGAGTCGCTGCTGCTCAAGGATATTGCAGACGGTCGGTGGCCCGGGTTGTCGCCGGAGTTGCGCGAGCAGCTGCGCCGGCTCGGCGTCACGCGGATCCCCGGCCCGCACTAGGACAATCTCTCCCGAGAGGGGTACTCATGCGTTTGTGTTCGTTTCTGTCCGGGGAGGTCGCGCATGCCGGTGTCGCCGGCGTCGATGATTCCGTCCTCGACGTGACCCGGATCGTCGAGGCCCGAGGTGACGATCTCCCGCGGACGGTGGCGGGGTGGGTCGAGCTCGGCTCCGCCGGGATCGACCGGCTGCGTCGGCTGTGTGCGGAGTCGTCTTCGGAGCATGTCGTCGGCGACGTCGGTGATCTCACGCTGCTGGCGCCGATGGGGCGACTGGCGCGCAACGTGATCTGTGTCGGTGCCAACTATCGGGAGCACATCGAGGAGTCCGTGCGTGCCGTGGGAGAGATCGACGTGCCGGACGCGCCCGTGTATTTCACGAAGGACGTGCGCAGCGTGTGCGGCCCGTTCGAGGACATCAGCTGGGACCCGGCGGTGAGCACGCAGCTCGACTGGGAGGTGGAGCTGGCCGTCGTGATCGGGCGGGCGGGCCGCAACATCCGGCCGGCGGACGCGCTCGGACACGTCTTCGGTTATGCCGTGTTCAACGATGTCAGCGCCCGGGACGTCCAGCTTTCCCGGAATCAGTGGTGGAAGGGCAAGAGCATCGAGGGTTCGTCGCCGTTCGGTCCTTTCCTGGTGACGAGCGACGAGATCGCCGATCCGCAGGATCTCGAGCTCACGTGCTGTGTCGACGGCGTGGAGATGCAACGTTCCACGACCAAGCTGATGATCCACGATGTCGCGGCCCTGATTGCGGATCTGAGCCGGACGTTGACGCTCGAGCCCGGGGACGTCCTGAGTACCGGGACCCCGGCCGGGGTCGGATTGGCCCGTATCCCCCCACAGTGGCTTGTACCCGGGTCCGTTCTCGAGAGTGAGATCACCGGGCTGGGCCGACAGTGCAACCGCGTCGTCGAAGCTGGAGTGTGAGATCACATGGCAAATCTCGTCGGTGTTTTCGGTACCTCTCACAGTCCCGCGTTGATCACTCCGGTGTCCGACTGGCCGGCGCTGGAGCCGAACATCGCGCGCCCGGGGCTGGACCGCCTCGTCGGTGACGTGCGTGACCTCTGGGGCGCGCACGAGGCGCGCTTCGACGCCGCCACGGCGACGCTGCGCGCGGCTGTTCTCGCGGTGGAGCCGGATGTGCTCCTGATCGTAGGCAGTGACCAGGGCGAGAACTTCGGTCCGCGGTCCGCGCCCGTGTTCGAGATGTATCTCGCCGAGCATCTCGACGCGAGCGCGGCGAACCGGCGCGACGAGGGACCCGATCAGTTTCGGATCTCCGTTCCGATCGCTCGAGATCTCGGGATCGATGTTCTGAAGTACTTGTGTCACAATGGTTTCGATATCGCTCACACCTCGGAGACCGTCGACGAGTACGGTATCGGTCATGCGGTGACCTGGCCGATGCGCTTTCTCGATCTGGTCGATTCCGGGATCGCATTGCTGCCGGTGGTGACCAACGTGTGGAATCCGCCGAACGTGCCGAGCGTGGAGCGGTGCGTGACCTTCGGTCGGGCACTGCGCGCGGCGATCGAGGCGGCCCCCGCGCAAGCCCGGGTCGCGGTGCTCGCGTCCGGTGGGCTGAGCCACCTCGTGCTCGACGAGGAGCTGGATGCTCGGGTCCTGGCCGTGCTGCGCTCGGACGACGTCGGCCTGTGGGGGAGCATCGGGGACGACGAGCTCCGACTTGCCCACGACAAGCACGGCCTGCCACTGCGCCTCAACGGCACGGCGGAGATCACCGACTGGATCATCGCCGACGCCTGCGCGCAGGCTCCCGCCGACATCATCGACTACGTGCCGGCATACCGCACCCAATCCGGGTACGGGGTCGGCATGTGTTTTGCCCGGTGGAACCTGCGGACCTGATCCGCACCACGGCGTAATCCTTCGACGGACTCCATGCTCGCAGCCTCGGCCGAGGAAGACGTCGGGCGCCAGGCGCCCGCTACGGCCCTGTTCCCGGATCGTCGTCAAGCCGCCGACGACGACCATCGGGATGCGCACCGAGAACCCATACGCACACTTTCCACGCTCTGCTCGCCGAGGTCGTCGTCGCACGCACCCTGGGACGGGACGAGCACACACCTCGCACAACACCAGCTGTCACACGTCGACGCGGGCGCCGCCCGCCTGAATGTCAACTGTCCCATCAGAAAGGACTCACCCATGTCACTGAACGGATATCACGGCTCCGACGACGACATCCTGATCGAGATCGAGAACCGCATCGCGTGGATCACCTTCAACCGGCCGGAGGCGTTGAACGCGTTCGGGCCGGCCCAGTTCCACCGTCTCGCCGACCTGCTCGACGGCGTCTCGGTGAACCCCGATGTCGGCGTCGTGGTGCTGACCGGCAACGGGCGCGCCTTCTCGGCCGGTGGCGACGTGCGGGAGTTCACCAAGAAGGGCCTGGTCGACACCGGGGTGTATGCCCTGCGCGCGATGACCTCCATTCGATCCTGCCGCAAGCCCGTGATCGCGATGGTCAACGGGATCGCGGTCGGCGGCGGTAACGAGCTGGTCATCGCGGCCGACCTCGCCATCGCGGCGCGCAGTGCTCGGCTGGGTCAGGCCGGCACGATGATCGGCGCGTGTCCCGTGCTGGGCGGTACGAATGTCCTGCCCCTCCAGATCGGAGAGAAGCGCGCGAAGCAGATCGTCTTCTTCAGCGAGAAGGTCCCGGCCGAGCAGGCGTTCGAATGGGGTTGGGTCAACGCGGTCGTCGACGACGCCGACCTGAAGTCGACGACCCGCGAGTGGGCCGAGCGGTTGCTTGCGCTGCATCCGCAGTCGCTCCAGATCGCGAAGGCGGGCAGCAACGTGTGGTGGAATTACTCCTACGACACGATGGTCAATGGCCTGGACATGATTGCGATGGGTGTGCCGGCCGAATCCGTCGACGAGGGACGAGACGCCTTCCTGGCCAAGCGTCCGGCGGACTACTCACCCTGGCACTGATCTCCCGCCTTCTCCCGTCGTAACACCCCCGTCGCACGGAAATGGGTACGGTGCATGACCGGTGTGCGATCTCGATGCTGATCCAGGCGCTGCCGGCGGCCGTGCACTCCCTTGCTCCCGCGGTCTTTCCGGCCGGACTGCGGGGCATCGGGAACAGTGCGGGGCAACCGCATCGGCTGAATCGCCGGAATAGCTGCAGGACATCGCTGCCGACGTCGAGCAGGGAGGCCGGTTCGCTGACAAGTGCGACGTGGTGCGCGGGATTGTCACGATGGCGGTGGCCGGCGCCGAGTGGACCGGACGCCGGAGGATGCGGGTGGGCCCCGGATTCGACGACGTCACATCGATCGGATCGGCCGACGCTACGTCGAGCCGGCCTCCGGCTGGGGCATCGGCTATCCGGAGTCGTTCGATCCGGGCCTCGTCCGGAGGGGTGTTGCCCCGTGGATCGGCCGGTCCTGCGCACCTACACGATCCGTTCCGTCCACCCGCGTCCTCGCGTCCTGGCTGTCGGGTGCGGCTGCGGCGCGGCACCGAACCGGGCGGAGACCGCGGGCATATCCGGAATCTCGCTGTGCGACCTGATCACTCGGATCAACGGGTGCTGTGGGCCGGTCCGGTGTGCCTGACCGCGCCGGCGCTCGAGCGCACTCGCCGAGACCCGTTCGCCGAGAGTGGGCCTGACGGCAGACGCTGGTGGCGCCGAAGCCGGATGCGGGGATGCGGAAAACGCGCCTCGGGTCTTGCCCGGCAGCATGCCGCTGGTGCGGTGGTCCGCGGTCGACTCGGTTCGCGCCCGTCGGATTGGTGAGGCAGCTCACATTTTTTCATTGACCTTCCGATCGGAAGGCCTTAATCTCGGATCCATCGCCCGAATCCGGGGCACACCATTCACCGGCTACCGGCCTTACCCAATTTGGGGGAGCAGTGGACACAAGCAACAGCGAATACAACAACCGCTATGTCGCCACCCTTCATGATCCCGACACGATTCACCGCGAGATGCGAGCCAGGTGTCCCGTCCAGCACAGCGAGACCCACGGCGGATTCTGGGCGTTGACCCGCTACCAGGAGGTCGACGCGGCCACCCGGGACACCGAGCGGTTCTCCTCCCTGCCGACCATCACCTTGCCGTCCGTCGGCGCGCCCCGACCGTTCATTCCGATGGAGTCCGATCCGCCGCAACACTCGAAATACCGCTCACTTCTCAACGTCGTCTTCAATGCCCGCCGGTTCGCGGAACTCGAGGGCGAAATCCGCAAGCACGCCGTCGAGCTGATCGAACGCTTCACCGCCGCCGGTGAAGCCGACCTGGCGCGGGACCTGGCGTTCCCGCTGACGACGCGGGTGATCACCTGGCTGCTGGGTATCCCCGACGAGGACGTCTCCCGGTTCAGTGACTGGTCTCTCGGGCTGGTCTCCGTCGCCTCGCCGGAGGAGGGCCTCGCACTGCAGATGGAGATCCGCGACTACTACGTCCGCCACATCGCCGCCCGTCGAGAGAATCCGACCACAGACCTTGCCAGCCATCTGCTTTCGTCGACCATCGACGACCGCGCGGTCACCGAGGAGGAAGTTCTCGACATCTACCTCTCCCTGACCGGGGCCGGCGGCGAAACTACCGCAGCGGCAGCCAACCACATCTTCACCCTGATCGATCGTCACCCCGATCTCCGCTCACAACTGCAGGCCCATCCCGAGATGCTGACCTCGGCAGTCGAGGAGTTCCTGCGCTACATCACCCCGGTTCCCGGCTTCGCGCGCACGACCACGTGCCCGGTCGAGGTTGCCGGGACGGTGATCCCGGAGGGTGAACGCGTGTGGTTGTCGTGGCTGTCCGCCAATCACGACGAGGCGGCCTTCGACGAGCCGGCCCAGATCCTCCTGGATCGAAGGCCGAACCGGCATCTCGCATTCGGAGCGGGCGTGCACCGGTGCCCGGGCGCGCCGCTGGCCCGGATCGAACTGCGCATCATGGTCGAGGAAATCCTTGCCCGCATTCCGGACTACCGGCTGGCGGATCCGAGCGCCGTTCAGATATCTGAGGGGCAGACGCGGATCATCCGCTCCCTGCCGATCGTCTTCACGCCGCAGCGCTGACCACCACCGGTGCACGTCGCCGGGCGCCCGGCATCCATCCCACCACGCTCAGGAGGTTCATGTGAGAGCCGCAGTCAGCCGCAGAGTCGGCCAGATCGAGATCGAGGAGCTGCCGGATCCCCGGCCCCGGGCCGGGGAGGTGCGCGTTCGCCTGGTGAGTTCGGGCATCTGCCACACCGACGTCTCGGTCCTGGCCGGGCATCTGCCGTCACCGCGCCCGATCGTCCTCGGGCACGAAGGAGCGGGCATCGTCGACGAGGTCGGACCGGGCGTCGAGCACCTCGCGGTCGGAGACCACGTGCTCTGCTCGATCATCACCTCATGCCACGCGTGCTACCAGTGTCTGCGAGGGGAGTACGCGCTCTGCGAACGCGCCGTCGGCTTCTCCGGCACCATGCTCGACGGCACCACCAGGTTGCGTTCGCGCGACGAGGACGTGCACACCCTCTTCTGCCAGGGTTCGTTCGCCGAGTATGCGGTGGTGCCGGCATCGGCGGCGGTGAAGATCCGACCCGACGCGCCGCTCGAGAAGCTCGCCGGCCTGGGCTGCGCGTGGTCGACGGGCCTGGGGGCGGCGATCGTCCGCGCGGAAGTGCGACCCGGCAGCAACGTCGTCGTGATCGGCGCCGGCGGCGTCGGCCTCGCCGCGATGATGGGTGCGCGGGCGATGGGTGCGACCTCTGTCATCGCCGTGGATCTCGCCGAGCACAAGCTCGCGCGGGCTCGCGAACTCGGTCTCGCCTCGCACACGATCTCCGTATCGGGACCGGAGGCTGTTGCAGCCATCCGCGACCTCACCGACGGCAGGGGCGCGGATTACGGATTCGACGCGGTAGGCGCGCAGGGCACGCTGGAGACGGCGCTGCAGGGCATCCGGCCCGGCGGGCTCGCAGTGGCCATCGGTGTCATGGATGCGTCGGTGACCGTCACGTCCGACCTGTTCGCGTTCCTGATGCAGAAGCAACTGACGGGTACGTACGCAGGATCGATCATTCCGCAGCGCGACATCCCCGCGTTCGTCGACCTCTACATGGACGGCCGACTGCCGCTGGACTCGGTCATCGACGCGACCTACGGGCTCGACGACGTCCCCAAGGCCCTCGGCCAACTGGCCGCCAACGAGATCACGAAGGGCGTGGTGTTGCTGTGAACGGACTCGACATGCAGATGTACGTCGACGGCCGGTGGCGCGACTCGACGTCCGGCGGACGGATCGACGTGGTCAACCCCGCCCGCGTCACGGAACTCGCCGGGTCGATCCCCGACGGGGCACCTGCCGACGTCGACCTCGCCGTCGCCGCCGCGAAAGCGGCACAGCGCGACTGGGCGCGGCTACCGCTCGTCGAGCGGGCCGCCATGGTGGCCGACGCCGGTGCGCGACTGACGGCGATCGACCCCTCGGGCCCGGAGGTCCTGACCCGCGAGATGGGCAAGATCCTGGCGGAATCGATCATGGACTTCCAGTCCCCGCCATGGGGGTGGAAGCACTACCTCGACAACCTCGACGATCTGGCCGCGATCTTGACGGACAGCCGCGTCGACGACACCGGGCGGCTCGAGGTCAGGCGCCGACCGGTCGGGGTCGTGGGGGCGATCGTCCCGTGGAACTGGCCGATCGCGCTGCTCGGCGTCAAACTCGGTCCGGCTCTGCTCGCGGGTAACACGATCGTCGCCGTACCGTCGCCGTTCGCCTCGCTGGGGGTTCTCAAGGCGATCGAGGCGATCGGTGCGGCGCTGCCCGCCGGCGTGGTGAACGTCGTCACCGGGACCGGCGACCGGGTGGGGGCCGCGTTGAGTGCGCATTCCGACGTCGACATGATCGCGTTCACCGGTGGGCCCGAGGCCGGCCGGGCGGTCGCCCAGGCCCTCGGGTCGCGGCTGCGCCGGGGCGTGTTCGAGTTGGGTGGCAACGATCCTGCCGTGCTGCTCGACGACGTGGTCGTCGACGACGAGCTGATCCGGAAGCTGGTTTCGGCTTTCACCGTCACCTCCGGGCAGGTCTGCTTCGCAGTCAAGCGGCTGTACGTGCACGAGACGCTGCTCGAGGAGGTGACCTCCCGTCTCGGCGAGGCACTGCAGGAGTTCGTGGTCGGTGACGGGCTGGATCCTGAGGTGACGATGGGTCCGCTCGCCAACGAGCGACAGTTCAAGCAGTTCACCGCTCTGCTCGCGGAGGCGGAATCCTCTGGTGCCCAAGTGAAGTCCTTTGGCCGTGCGCGCGACACGGCGTCGTGGGAGGGCGGGTACTTCCACCTGCCGACACTGGTGACGGGCGTCGCGGCGCAGGAGCGCATCGTCACCGAGGAACAATTCGGACCTGCGCTGCCGATCCTCGGTTTCCGAACCGAGAGCGAGGCGATCTCGCTCGTGAACTCGACCCCGTACGGTCTGACCTCCAGCATCTGGACGGCGGATCCGAGCCGCGCCTGGAACATGGCCGGCGAGATCGATGCAGGCGTGACCTTCATCAACAAGCACGGCATGGCAGCGTTCGATCCGGGCGCGCCGTTCGGCGGGGTGAAGGCCAGTGGCTACGGGCGCGAGATGGGCATGGACGGCCTGCTGGAGTTCACCTGGACCCAGCAGATCAGCGATCGACAGATCCTCGGATAGACCCGCGCCCGGACGGGCACGGCGGCGCCGGGGAGTTCGGTCCGGCGCCGCCGCAACCGACCCGATCCTGGCGGCTTTCGGATTATGAATGACGAACACATTCGAACGGATGACATGGCATGGCACACTCTGACCTCGACGCTGATCCGCAACGGATGTACGAGCTGTTGGTGCAGCAGGTGACGTGGGAGGCGGACGGCGTCGTCTCGATCCGGCTGATCGATACGAACGGCTCCGAGCTGCCGACGTGGGCGCCCGGTGCCCACCTGGACCTCATCCTGCCCTCGGGCAAGGTGCGGCAGTACTCGCTGTGCGGGGATCCCGACGACCGCGCTGCCTACACGGTGGCGGTGCTGCGCGAGGAGCACGGCCGTGGCGGCTCACGGGAGATCCACGACAGCGCGCTGGTCGGCCGGACGATGTCAGTGCGCGGACCGCGCAACCACTTTCCCCTGGTCGACGCCCCCTCCTACCTGTTCGTGGCTGGGGGGATCGGCATCACGCCGATGCTCGCGATGGTCCGCGAGGTGCGGCGACGGGGGGTGCCGTGGCGACTGGTCTACGGCGGGCGCAGCCGGTCGTCGATGGCCTTCCTCGGCGAACTGGACCGCCTCGGTGGGGGGAACGTCGACGTCGTCCCCCAAGACTCGCACGGGATGCTCGATCTGGACGCGGTGCTCGCCGCGGTCCCTGGCGACTGCGTCGTCTACTGCTGTGGGCCCGAGGGTCTGATCCGGGCGACCGAGGAGCAGGTCGATTCCCGATTCGCGCCGGACGCCCTGCATGTTGAGCGCTTCGGTGCGGCGTCGAGCAGTCAGTGCAGCGAGAGGCCCCCGGCCGAGAGCGCCGGCACGGGGTTCGAGGTCGAACTGCGTCGTACCGGCGCGGTGTTGGACGTGCCGCCCGATCGAACTCTGCTCGACGTCGTCCGGGACTCTGTCCCGGACTTCCTGTCCGATTGTGAGGAGGGCTTCTGCGGAGCCTGCGAGGTGCGGGTACTCGAGGGCGAGCCTGAGCACCACGACCTACTGCTGTCCGACCGCGAGCGCGAATGCGGTGACCGGATGATGATCTGCGTGGGTCGCTCGAGGTCCCCGCGTCTGGTCCTCGACCTGTAGTTCGCCGCGCCCCTACAGATGGGAATAATCTTGGAATCCATAATATTTCCGGCGGTCGGCCGCCCGCGTGGCGCGGCGGCAGACTTCCGGTACGACGCAGGGGCGACGGCGCCCGCACCCGCCCGGGTGCGGCCACTCGACGAGATCGTGCGTGAGGTGGTGGAGCCGGGAGACCAGATCCATTTCCCGTGGCTCTCGACGCGCGCGTACGCGTCGCTGTTCGAGGTGCTCCGGCAGGTCGGATCGGGCCGACTGCGCGGGCTGACCGTCATCTCCGCGTCGCTGCGCGCGGAGGTCGCCCTCCTCGTCGCCTCCGGCGGAGTGGACCGGCTCGTCACCGCGTTCGCCGCCACCACGTATCCGGCGGTGCGGCCGAACACGATCCTGGCGCAGGCCATCCGGGACGGCGCGCTCGTCGTCGAGGAGTGGTCCATCCTGGCGTTGATCCAGCGGGTGCTCGCCGGCGCGCTCGGATGGCCGTTCGTGCCCGCGACGACGATGGACGGCACAGACCTGCCCGTCGTGCCCGGATCGCGGCCCGTCCGCAACATTGTCAATCCCTTCGATGAGTCGGACTGCTCGGTGATGCCGGCCCTGCGTCCGGATGTGGCGCTGATCCATTGCCCGGTCGCGGACTGGCACGGCAACGGCGTGGTGTTCCCGCCGTTCGCGGAAGACCTCCACACCGTCTATGCGGCGCGCAAGGGCGTCATCCTGACGGCCGACCACATCGTGTCGCCGGCTGATCTGCGGCGGTGGGCGGGCCACGTGAGGGTCCCTGCGGCCTGCGTTCGCGGGGTCGCGCACGTCCCGTTCGGGGCGCACCCCTCGGCTTCCCCGGTCCCGATTCGGGTAGAGGGCGCCGCCGGGTACGGCGAGGATTACCGGTTTCTTGCCGACCTGGGGTGCCTGCGGACCTTCGAGGAGGCGGAGGAGTTCAGCCGGCGCTGGATCGACGTGCCGACCCGCGCACACTACCTCGGCGAACTCGGTCGTGAGCGCATCGAGCACCTGATCGCGATGGACCTCGACGAGTCCTGGCGGATCGACGAACTCGATGCCGAACAGACCCGCGCGGAGACCGGCTCGGTGACCCTGGGCGAACGCCTCGCCGTCTCGGGTGCCCGCGCCATGGCGAACCTGGCGCGCGCGTCCGGCACCCGGACCGTGGTGGCGGGCGCCGGCGTGTCGCACCTCGCCGCTGCGCTGGGCCGGGTGACACTGCTGGACGACGAGCACGTCGTCGACCTGGTCTTCGAGAGCGGGGTGCTCGGCTATATCCCCAGACCGCACGACGCGACGCTCTCGAACACCCGCAACCTCCCCACCGCGCGTCACCTCAGCAGCGCGCTGGAGGTGCTCGGCATGCTGCTGCCGGCCACCCCGGACACCACGATCGCGGTGCTGTCGGCCGGGGTACTCGACAGCGATGGGAATGCCAACAGTAATCGCACGCCGTCCGGACAGTTCCTTGTCGGCGGCGGGGGGAGCACCGACATTGCGTCGCGGGTTCCGACGGTCGCCGTCGTCGCGGCCGACTCTCGAAAATTCGTGGGCATGGCCGATTTCACCAGCTATCACGGAGCGAATGTCGCGGTGATCGCCACCGACGTCGGGCATCTGAGTAAGTGCGACGGCGAGTACGTGCTGTCGGCGTGGTTCAAGGATGCCGCCGCCGGGGCCGACGAGGCGCTGGCCCGCGTGCGCGCGGCGACCGGATGGGATGTGCGGCTCGCGCCCGACGTCGAGCAGCTGGCGGCGCCGTGCACCGCGGAACTCGAATACCTCAGGGCCATCGACCCGGAGGGCAACCTGATCGGATGAGCGCGGACTCGCCCGATGATCGAAAACGCAAGGATGGGTCGGATGAACAGCGAGGACCGAGAACTCGTACAGTTCGCGGCGAACTGGGCACCGTTCGGGGGCGCGCCACCGGACGAGGTGTTTGTCACGTTCGGGATGACCGTGGACCGGTATCAACGCCGGCTGCGGGAGATCCTCCGCACCGCGCGGGCAACCGATTCGCCGACCGCGTCCGGACGGAAAGATATCGCTAGGCGAGCTCATAAACTGATGGAATCAGTTGAACCACAGCGTATTCGCTGATCCATTCCGTTGACCGGTTTCGTGACATCGTGTACCTTCCAATCGGCAGGGTAAAATGCGATCGATATCACACCTACGCTGCTCGGGTGGGTAGAGCTCCGAGCGATGCCTGCCGGCGAGCCATGCGTCGTCGATGCCGGTCCGAGCCGACGCGTTGGTGGACGGCGCGGTGCAGCGCGACCGCGGTCCGGTTGTTCCTCGGGGATCCGAGACTTTCTTCGGTGCATAACGTCATGTCGACAGAATGGAGTCATGAATGGCGCTCGATATTCACAACCCGGATGTCGAAAGTCAGGGGAGGGAACTGGTTCGGTCGGAGCCCACTTTTCTTCCGGATCCGCAGCCTGGGGATCTGTGGTGTCCCCTCATCTCGGTGGACGATCACGTTCTCGAGCCGGCGGACATCTTCACCCGCCGAACGAGTTCGCGGTATCGCGATCTTGTTCCGTCGGTCGTTCCGGATCAGGACGGAATACCGTATTGGCACATCGATGGTGACCGAGTTCCCATGCGTCTCACGATGTGTGGTGCGGTCGGTCGGCCGATCGAGGAGTGGAGTCTGGCACCTCAGAAGTACGAAGATTTCCGCCCCGGGGTGTGGGATGTTCATTCCCGGATAAAGGATATGGATCTCAACGGGGTGTATGCCTCTCTGAACTTTCCGTCATTCATCTGGGGGTTTGCCGGGAAGCGGTTGAGCGGGATGCGCGATCGGGAGGTTGGTCTGGCTTCCGTCCGGGCGTACAACGACTGGATGCTCGAAGAATGGTGCGGGGCCTATCCGGACCGATTCATCTCCTGTCAATTGCCCTGGCTCCTCGACCCGGAGGTGGCGGGATCGGAGGTGAGAAACAACAAGGAACGTGGCTTCCAGTCGGTGACATTCTCGGAGAATCCCGAGGGGCTGGGTCTTCCGTCGCTCTACTCCGAATACTGGGATCCGTTCTTTCGTGCATGCGAAGAGACCGAGACCGTGATCAACCTGCACGTGGGGTCCTCGGGGTCGATTTGCCAACCGAGCGTGGCATCGCCTGCAGATGTGACGGTTGCGCTTTTTCCGTTGAACTCCGTTCAGGCAGTGGTCGATTGGATATTCTCTCGGATCCCTCTGCGGTTTCCGCGGCTGAAGATCGTACTCTCCGAATCCGGTGTCTCATGGGTGCCGATGATCATCGAGCGACTCACTCGTTCCTACCGACAGGCTGCCAGTTCGAAGACGTGGAGCCCGTCGGATCCGAACCCGGTCGACATCCTGCGACGCAACTTTTGGTTTACGTCCATCGAAGATCCGGCGGCGTTCCGGATGCTCGACATCATCGGCGCCGACAGAGTCATGGTCGAGACGGATTATCCGCATGCCGACTCCTCGTGGCCGGAGTCGCAGGACCTGTTCCGTCGGGACATGAAGTCGCTGCCTCGCGGCACGGTCGAGAAGCTCTGCTTCCGGAATGCGAGTGCGCTCTACCAGCATCCTCTCCCTCCTCAGGCGCTGATCGATTCCTCGAACATCGCCCACTCCTGATCTCGAGTATCGGAAGCGACATCACTCTTCCTCCCTTCCAGGAGCAGTCAACGATGCACACTCTCGACCTGCCGAATCCGCCGACATTTCAGTCTGTCGCTGAAGAACGAAATCACAGGAAAGTGCGCCTTGCCGCAGCGTTCAGGGTCTTCAGCACGTTCGGATTCGACGACGGAGTCACCGGACATATCACTGCCCGCGATCCCGAGCACACCGATCACCTCTGGGTGAACCCGTGGGGGATGTCCTTCGGCCACATTCGCGCATCGGACCTGTGCCTTATCGATGGGACCGGACAATTGGTCGAGGGTGTAGGTCCCGTCAATCCGGCAGCAATCACGATACATGCCAGTGTGCACGACGCGAGACCTGATGTGGTCTGCGTTGCCCACAGTCACTCGTTGTATGGGAAAACCTGGTCCGCATTCGGCCGGAAGTTGGAGCCCATCACGCAGGACGCGTGTGCCTTCTACGAAAGGCACTCCGTTTTCGATCAGTACAATGGCGTGGTGCTGGAGGGCGACGAAGGTCGTGCCCTCGCGGACAGTCTGGGTGCGAATCGCGCTGCAATTCTCAAAAATCACGGCATACTTACGGCCGGGGCAACGGTCGACGAAGCCGCATGGTGGTTCATCTCCCTCGAACGATCCTGTCAGGCGCAGCTCCTCGCCCTCGCCGCCGGGAAGCCGGACGTGATTCCTGCCGGGACTGCGCGGCAGGTCGCCGCGCTCTACGATCAGCGTGCTGGTTGGTTCAATTTTCAGCCAATACTTGCGCGAATCATGCGAGAGCAGCCCGACCTGGCTGAGTAGATCGCCGAACTTCGATGTCGGTGCCCGAGGTCATTCGTCCACGCGCCGGTCGGTGATTACGGCCTGCCGAATCGTCCACCCGTCTGCGCATTGCGCTAGAGGGTCACCCAACGCAAGAACATTTCTCATTCCTCCGGAATGTAATACGAAAGGTGATGTAATGCGCACACGCTTTCACGTCAGTAGACTTACTTGCGGGCTCACTGCCGCTGCGGTCGCCCTCACGCTCGTCGGCTGCGGGGCTGCCAGTAACGCCGAGTCGCAAAGCGATGTCATCAGGCTCGGTGAGACGAGTGGAATCAGCGGGCCGGCCGGGGGGTATGGCAAGGCGCTGAGTGAAGGCCAGCAGGCGATCTTTCGGGCAGTCAACGACGCCGGGGGCGTGATCGGGAAGAAGATCGAACTGACCCTGCTCGACGACGGCCTCGATGTGGCCCGCGCAGTGCAGAACGTCCGAAAGCTCGTCACAGACAAAAATATAGCGATCGTCGGTGGCTCGGGCTCGGGCTCGATCGATGCAATTGTCCCGGTTCTGGACAAAGCGGGCGTTCCTCTCCTCTTCCCGGCGAAGTCGAGTCCGTCGTTTGTGAACACCACATAATCCGGTCGCGCCTCGGCGAGTTGAAGGGCTACCGGCGTCACGTCGGCGCCGAAAGGCACGATTGCCGTGCCGAGAAATGCGCCGCCACCATCGC
>NZ_WVTE01000242.1:0-39195 GCF_009939605.1 Rhodococcus sp. YH1
GCGTCGCTGCTGCGGGCGCAGGGCTTCGACAACGTCTCGGACCTGCTCGGCGGTTACAACGCCTGGGCCGAGGCCCACGTCCCCGCCTGATCCCGCACCGTCCGAAATACGCGGCAGCCCGCCCCCTGGCCGACCAGGGGGCGGGCTGCCGTCGCTCTGCGCCGCACCCGTCCGGTCCGAAGAGGGTCGTGATCGACTGGGATCATGCCCGGATGAGTCACCGACCCCGCGCAAGGAGCAGCAGATGACCTACTTCGAACGGATCGGTCCGGCCGCGTTCCGGCCGACCACCACGTCAGCGGTGCCTGGAACCCGCAGGAGCAGCACATCGCGCCCGCACTGGGTCTGCTGGTGCACGCCGTGGAATGCGACCGTGACGCACGCCGCGACGACGGACTGGTCGTCGGCCGCCTGTCCTACGACATCCTCGGCACCGTCCCGGTCGACACGGTCGAGACCACCGTCACCGTCCTGCGTCCCGGGCGCACCATCGAGCTCGTCGAGGCCGTCCTCGCCCACGACGGTCGCGCCGTCGTACGGCTGCGGGCCTGGCTCATGCAATCCCGCCCCACCCCCGCGCTGGAGGCGACGTCGCTGCCGCGGATCGACCCGCCCGACGCCATGGCTCCCTGGGACGCCTCGACGGTGTGGCCGGGCGGGTTCATCGCCTCCACCGAGATCCGCCGCATCCAGCTCGAGCCCGGCCGGGCGGCGTACTGGGTGCGCACGCCGCTGCCCCTCGTGCTCGACGAGAAGGTCAGCGCGCTGGCCGGTGCCGCGGGACTGTTCGACATCGCCAACGGCATGACCGTGCGCGTGTCCCCGAAAGACGTCGCCTTCCCCAACGTCGACCTCACCGCCCACCTGTTCACCGAACCCCGGGGCGACTGGCTCGGCTTCGACACCACCGTCTCCTTCGGTCCCGACGGCCTGGGGCTGACCAGCAGCGTCCTCCACGACACGCACGGCCCCGTCGGCACCGTGTCCCAGATCCTCACCGTCCGCCCCAACTGACGGCGAGGGCTGTCGCACCCGTGGGGCGAACTCGCCTCACGGTGTCCGCGACGGGCCCGGCCGGGCGCCGACATAGGCCGCGAGGTGCTCGCCTGTGAGGGTGGAGCGGGTGGTGACGAGGTCGGCGGGTGTGCCCTCGAAGACGATCCGGCCACCGTCGTGGCCGGCGCCGGGGCCGAGGTCGATGATCCAGTCGGCGTGCGCCATGACCGCCTGGTGGTGCTCGATGACGATGACGGACTTGCCGGAGTCGACGAGCCTGTCGAGCAGGCCGAGCAGTTGCTCGACGTCGGCGAGGTGGAGGCCGGTTGTCGGTTCGTCGAGGACGTAGACGCCGCCCTTCTCGGCCATCCGGGTGGCCAGCTTGAGTCGCTGCCGCTCACCGCCGGACAACGTGGTGAGCGGCTGGCCGAGGGTGACGTAGCCGAGCCCGACGTCGGCGAGCCGCTGCAGAATCTTGTGGGCCGCCGGGATCCGCGCCTCGCCGGCGCTGAAGAACTCCTCGGCCTCGGCCACCGGCATCGCGAGCACGTCGGCGATGCTCCGGCCGCCGAACGTGTACTCCAGCACCTCGGCCTGGAACCGCCTCCCCTCGCAGTCCTCGCAGGTGGATTCGACGGTGGCCATGACGCCCAGGTCGGTGTAGATGACTCCGGCGCCGTTGCAGGCGGGGCACGCGCCCTCGGAGTTGGCGCTGAACAACGCCGGCTTCACGCCGTTGGTCTTCGCGAACGCCTTCCGGATCGGGTCGAGCAGCCCGGTGTACGTCGCCGGGTTGCTCCGCCGCGAGCCCTTGATCGCCCCCTGGTCGACCGACACCACTCCGTCGCGCCCGGACACCGAACCGTCGATCAGCGAGCTCTTGCCCGAGCCCGCCACCCCGGTGAGGACGACCAGCACGCCGAGCGGAATGTCCACGTCGACGTCCTGCAGGTTGTGAGTGCCGGCGCCGCGCACTTCCAGCACACCCGACGGTGTCCGCACCGAGGGCTTCACCGACGCGCGGTCGTCCAGGTGCCGCCCGGTGAGCGTGCCACTGGCACGCAGCCCCTCGACGGTGCCCTCGAACACCACCTCGCCGCCCTCGGTGCCGGCGCGCGGTCCGAGGTCGACGACGTGGTCGGCGATCGCGATCGCCTCCGGCTTGTGCTCGACGACGAGCACCGTGTTGCCCTTGTCGCGCAGCTGCAGCAGCAGGTCGTTCATACGCGCGATGTCGTGCGGGTGCAGGCCGATGGTGGGTTCGTCGAACACGTACGTGACGTCGGTGAGCGAGGAACCGAGGTGGCGGATCATCTTGGTGCGTTGTGCCTCTCCCCCGGAGAGGGTGCCCGCCGGCCGGTCGAGTGAGAGGTACCCCAACCCGATCTCGGCGAACGAGTCGAGAAGGTGTTGCAGCCCGGTGAGCAGCGGGGCCACCGACGGTTCGTCGAGGCTCCGGACCCAGACGGCCAGGTCGCTGATCTGCATCGAGCAGACGTCGGCGATGTTCTTTCCCTTGATCTTCGACGACCGGGCCTCCTTGCCGAGCCGGGTGCCGTCGCACTCGGGGCAGGTGGAGAAGGTCACGGCCCGTTCCACGAACGCCCGGATATGCGGCTGCAGTGCGTCGACGTCCTTGGACAGCATCGACTTCTGGATCTTCGGGATCAGCCCCTCGTACGTCAGGTTGATCCCTTCGACCTTGATCTTGGTCGGCTCCTTGTACAGCAGGTCGTGCAGTTCCTTCCTGGTGTACTTGCGGATCGGTTTGTCCGGGTCGAAGAAGCCGCAGCCCCGGTAGATCCGGCCGTACCAGCCGTCCATGCTGTAGCCGGGGATCGTGAGCGCACCCTCGTTGAGCGACAGACCGTCGTCGTACAACGCGGACAGGTCGAAGTCGGTGACCGCGCCCATCCCCTCACAGCGCGGACACATGCCGCCGAGCCGGGTGAAGGTCGCCCTCTCGGTCTTCGTCTTGCCGGCGCCGCGTTCGACCGTGATCGCACCGCTGGCCTTCACCGAGGGGACGTTGAACGAGTACGCGTTGGGCGAGCCGATGTGCGGCTGCCCCAGCCGGCTGAAGAGGATGCGCAGCATCGCGTTTGCGTCGGTGGCGGTGCCGACGGTGGAGCGGGGGTTCGAGCCCATCCGCTCCTGGTCTACGATGATCGCGGTCGTCAATCCTTCGAGGACGTCGACCTCGGGCCGCGCCAGCGTCGGCATGAAACCCTGCACGAAGGCGCTGTAGGTCTCGTTGATCATCCGCTGCGACTCCGCGGCGATCGTGCCGAACACCAGAGAGCTCTTGCCCGAACCGGAGACGCCGGTGAACACCGTCAGCCGGCGCTTCGGGATCTCGACGCTGATGTCCTTGAGGTTGTTCACGCGCGCACCGTGCACGCGGATCAGATCGTGACTGTCCGCAACGTGCGGCGCAGACGACCGCGTGTCCGTCCTCGTGGCCATGCTCATGGTGTCTCCATCTGCCGGGAAGGGAAAGCTCGAGTCAATGGTGACGTCCATGGCGGTCAGGCTAGGTGCGGCTCGGTGACTCCCGCTTCTCGATTCCTGATCGGTCTGGTCACCGTCTTCGCGACGCACGACGGCATCCCCGCCGCCGTGCGCGCCGCCTGACGCCGATAGACGCTGGGCGGCACACCGACCAATTCGGTGAAGCGAGTGCTGAAGGTGCCCAGCGACGCGCAGCCGACCGCGAAACACACCTCGGTGACGCTGAGATCGCCGCGACGCAACAGCGCCATCGCGCGTTCGATGCGCCGCGTCATCAGGTACGCGTACGGCGACTCCCCGTACGCGGCCCGGAACTGGCGGCTGAGGTGCCCGGCCGACATGTGCACGCCACGGGCGAGCGCCTCGACGTCCAGCGGCTGCGCGTACTCCCGATCGATCCGGTCACGGACGCGGCGCAGCCGCGCGAGGTCACGCAGGTGCTGCGCGTCAGCGGGTCTGCTGGTCACCCACGCGATCGTGCCACGTCGCAGCGGAGTTGCCCAGCGCTGCCGACCGCCCCCCCACGAGGCCGGATCGATCAGGAATCGAGAAGCGCGGGACACGGAGCCGCTCCTAACCTGCTCGTCATGGATATCACCATTCACACGAGCTTCCTGCCGCACGACGACCCGGACGCGTCGCTCGCCTTCTACCGCGACGTCCTCGGCTTCGAGGTCCGCAGCGACGTGGGGCAGGGCAGGATGCGCTGGATCACGGTCGGCCCGGCCGGTCAGCCCGACACGTCGCTCCTCCTGGCGCCGCCGGCCGCCGACCCGGGCATCACCGACGACGAGCGCCGCACCATCTCGGAGATGATGGCGAAGGGCACCTACGGCTGGATCCTGCTGGCCACCCGGGACCTCGACGCCACATTCGAAAAGGTGCAGGCCGGCGACACCGAGGTCGTCCAGGAGCCGACCGAACAGCCGTACGGCATCCGCGACTGCGCCTTCCGCGACCCCGCGGGCAACATGGTCCGCATCCAGGAACTTCGCTGAGACGTACGGGCGTCGATGCGGCCGTGCCGGCCGGCACGGCGACCACCGGCAACAAGGGCGGCAGCGCACCGTCGCAGAGGTGCCCGCCCTGCCGACGGCCCACCAGGGCCGCGCGGAAGACGGAGAGGGGAGTGCTCTCATGTGTCGGCCCGAATGGCGGCGTGCACGCGCCGACGCGCAGCGCCGGACCGATCTCGCGCGGCTGCGCCGCGTTCGCGACCGGATCGATCGGGAGTACGCGCAGCCGCTGGACGTCGAGGCGCTCGCCCGTGGCGTGCACATGTCGGCCGGGCACCTCAGCCGCCAGTTCCGGGCCGCGTACGGCGAGTCGCCGTACGCGTACCTGATGACGCGGCGCATCGAACGCGCGATGGCGCTGTTGCGTCGCGGCGATCTCAGCGTCACCGAGGTGTGTTTCGCGGTCGGCTGCGCGTCGCTGGGCACGTTCACCACCCGCTTCACCGAGCTGGTCGGCATGCCGCCCGGCGTCTTCCGGCGCCTGGCGGCGGATGTTGCGTCCGGCCATGACGATGCTGCGGGTACGGCCCGCGATGCGGGCTCTGCGGTCATGACGGGCGGGATGCCGGCGTGTGTGGCGAAGCAGGTGGCACGACCGGTCAGGAATCGAGAAGCCCCGGCCTGCAAGCAGTCCCTAGCGTGATGGTCATGACAACCACCGCATCCGACACGTCCATCGCATCTGTCACCCTCGAGGTGGCCGACCCCGAGACCGCCCACCGCTTCTACACCGCCTTCGGCGTGGACACGTACCTACGCCTGCGGGCATCCGAGTCGCACTCCACCGGATTCCGTGGCTTCACCCTGGCGCTCACGGTGTCCCGGCCGGCCACCGTCGACAGCTTCCTCGGCGCCGCCGTGGACGCCGGCGCCACGGTGCTCAGACCCGCCGCGAAGTCGCTCTGGGGCTACGGCGGAGTCGTCCAGGCCCCGGACGGGACGATCTGGAAGGTCGCGACCTCGGCGAAGAAGGACACCGGCCCGGCCACCTCTGAGATCGACGAGATCGTCCTGCTGCTCGGTGTGGAGGACGTGAAGGCCAGCAAGCAGTTCTACGTCGGCCGGGGCCTGACCGTGGCCAAGAGCTTCGGCGGCAAGTATGCCCAGTTCACTGCCGGCGAGTCCAGCCCCGTCAAGCTGGCGCTGTACAAGCGTCGCGGCCTGGCCAAGGACCTCGGCGTCCCCGCCGACGGCACCGGCTCGCACCGCATCGTCCTCGGCAGCACGGCCGGCCCCTTCATCGACCCGGACGGATTCGTTTGGGAGGCTGCCACATCGCTCACCCCCGCGCCGCCCGCGGTGCCTGCACAGTCCTGACCTGCCTCATCCCTGTTGTGAGAGGAAACCTGCCATGCAGCAACCGAAGTCGTCCACCGAGAACTCCGGCGCGAGCACCGAGCAGTACCACGGATTCACCGCCGAGGAGCGGGCCGCGATGAAGGAGCACGCGCAGGAGCAGAAGAAGGCGGCGGCGCGGCGCGGTTCGCGGGCGGAGAAGGAGGCGGCAGCGGAGCGGGACGTGCTCGCGAAGATCGCCGAGATGCCGGAAGCGGACCGGGTCCTCGCCGAGCGGATCCACGACATCATCAAGACCGCCGCTCCGGACCTCGCGCCGAAGCTCTGGTACGGGATGCCCGCGTACGCCAGAAACGGCAAGGTCCTCTGCCACTTCCAGAGCGCGCAGAAGTTCGGGTCGAGGTATGCCACGCTCGGCTTCAGCGACGAGGCGGCGCTCGACGACGGCGCCATGTGGCCGATCGCCTACGCCCTGAAGGAGCTGACCGCAGCCCAAGAACAGCGCATCAGCGCGCTCGTGAAGAAGGCCGTGGGCTGAGGCCGTCGGTGCCGGCGTTGCGTTGAACCCGATCGAGCCGAGCCGACGACCGTGACGAGGCGGACCGGGGTCAGGCGTTGCCGGGCCCGGCGGTGGCCGGTTCCACGTGGATGAAGGTCTCGGTGTGCGGCAGCACCGCGTCGATGGCTGCCTCGATGCGGTCGGCCATGTCGTGGGCGGTCCGCACGGTCCAGTCGCCCGGAACGGTCACGACGACGAACACCTGGCGTTGCCGGCCCGATTCGACGGTGCGCAGCGGCGCGAACTCGACCGGGCACTCGGCGCGGAACCGGTCCAGCACGGCGTTGACCTGGTCCTGTTCGTGCTGGGGGAGGGCGGCGCTGAGCAGGCCGCTGACCGAGCCGCGAAGCAGCCGGTATCCGGTCCACAGGATGTTGACACCCACGACGAGGGCCACGATCGGATCCAAGGGTTCCCAGCCGGTGACGGTGACCAGCACGATGCCGACGATCACTCCGGCGGAGGTCCACACGTCGGTCAACAGGTGCTTGCCGTCCGCGACGAGTGTGATCGAGCGGTGCGTGCGACCCACGCGCTGCAGGGTGATCCCGACGGCCAGGTTGATCAGGGAGGCGACGGTCGTCAGGGCCAGCCCGAGCCCGGGCTGGACGAGCGGAATCGGACTGATCAGGCGTTCGATCGCGGTCCAGACGATCGCGGTGGCCGCGACGAAGATCATCGCACCCTCGACCAGGGCGGAGACGTACTCGGCCTTGCCGTGACCGAAGTGGTGGCTGGCGTCCGGGGGCCGGGCCGCCACCCGCAGTGCGATCAGCGCCACCACCGCGGCGACGAGGTTGACCCCGGATTCGAGGGCGTCGGAGAGGAACCCGACCGAGCCGGTTGCCCATGCGGCGCTCGCCTTGAGGACGATGGTGACCACGGCGGCGGCCAGCGAGAGCAGCATGAAGCGGAACAGCAGCCGATCCTGCCGCTGCCGCGATTCGGGCGTCGACGTCGTCCCCATCGGCTCCTCCCGGTCCGTCGGTCTCCTCGGTCGCGGAGCGCGCGGTCGGCGCAGAACGCGCCCGGGCAGGTGTTCCCACTTCGGGGCGCGGGAACACCTGCGTCGGGTCGGACGGTGCGTCAGGCGGCCGTCGTGGCGTCGAGCAGCGCCTGACGCTGGTTGGTGCCGAGGCCTCCGATGCGGCGGGTGTCCGGGATCGACAGCTGCTCGAGGAGCTTGGCGGCCTTGACCGCGCCGACGCCGGGCAGCGCCTTGATCAGGGCCGAGACCTTCGTCTTCTTCACGACCTCGTCGGTCTCCGCCTTGTCGAGCACGGCCGAGACGTCGAGCTCTCCGGCCTTGACGGCGGCGAGCAGCTCGCTGCGGGCCTTGCGCACTTCGGCGGCCTTGGCGAGTGCGGCGGTGCGCTGTTCGTCGGTGAGAACGGGTGCTGGCATGACGGCCCCCTGTGTTGTCCGATGGTGAGCGGCCCCGGGCGAGGCTGCCGCGGCTGATGCTGCCAGGTCGGACCGACAATTCGTCGTTCCGGCACGCGGGGACGGCAGATCCGCGGGGTTCGCGGTGCGGATCCGGCCGATCCCGGCCCGTGCCCTGCGACTACGCTGTCACCGGTTCACGACCGGCGGGACGGAGTTGACGATGTGCGCGGCGAAGGCGGCTACGGTCGGGACCGGCAACGGCCGGCAGGCGATCCTCGACTCGGCGATGCGGAACATGAACGAGCGCGGGTACCACGGCACCTCGATGCGCGACATCGCCCGGGACGCCGACATCACCGTCGCCTCGATCTACCACCACTTCAAGTCCAAGCAGGAGATTCTACAGGACATCATGACCCGGGCGCTGCACGATGCGATCGCCATGACCCGCGGGGCGTTGCTGCGGGCGGGGGGTTCGCCGGACGCGCAGCTGCAGGCGCTGGTGCGCGCGTGGGTCATGTTCCACACCACCCGGCAGCTCGATGCGCTGGTCGGTGCGACGGAACTGCGCAGCCTGAACGAGGCCGGCCGCCGGCTCGTCGTCGCGCTGCGTGACGAACAGGAGGGTCTGTTCCGCGACGTCGTCGAGCGGGGCGTCGAGGAGGGGGCCTTCGAGGTGGAGTTCCCGCGCGATGCGGTGCGCGGGATCATCAACATGGGCCAGTCGGTGTGCGCCTGGTGGCGGTCCGACGGGCCGCTGCGGCCGGAGGAGCTCGCGGACCGCTACGCGGATCTGGCCCTGGCGATGGTGCAGCACCGTCCCCGTCACGGCGGCCTCTCCGATTCCTAACGATTGATCGGCTGCCGCCTCTTCGGTGCTGCAGCATTTTCCTCTCGAATCGGCATTATCGCAGATGAATCCCCGTCCGTCGGTGACCGTGTTGACACCGAACGCTCGTTCGGCGACTCTGTAGGTCATCCGAACGATCGTTTGGCCGACAGGCCGACGCAGGAAGGAATCCGCGATGACTGCATCGCCTGCGGGCGCCGTCGCCGACCTCGATCTCGACGCGCTGACCGCCCACCTGCAGCGCGTACTCGGCGGTGAGGTCACCGGCGCGCTCACCGCCTCCCTCATCGGCGGTGGCCGCTCCAACCCCACCTACCGGCTCGCCGACGACGAGCACGCATGGGTGCTGCGCCGACCGCCGTACGGGCACGTGCTGCCCAGCGCGCACGACATGCGGCGCGAGTTCACCGTCATCAACGCCCTCGGTGGCACGTCCGTCCCCGTGCCCCGCGCGGTGCACCTGTGCGAGGACGAGAGCATCCTCGGCGCGAAGTTCTATCTGATGGAACTCGTCGACGGCGTGGCCGTCGGCACCGTCGAACAGGCCTCGGCCCTCACCGCCGACGAGCGTCGCCGCCTCGGGTTCTCGCTCGCCGACACCCTGGCCGCGCTGCACGACATCGACCCCGACGCCGTCGGGCTCGGCAGCTTCGGCCGTCCGGACGGCTACCTCGAGCGCCAGCTCGGCCGGTGGGCGAAGCAGTGGGAGGCCTCTCGCCGCGTCGACCGGCCCGAGGTGGCGGTGCTGCTCGACAAGCTCCGTCGCGCGCTGCCGCAGACCCGCCACCCCGGGATCGTCCACGGCGACGTCAAGCTCGACAACGTCCTCGCCGCGCCGCAGGATCGCGGACGCATCGCCGCCGTGCTCGACTGGGAGATGGCCACCCTCGGCGACACCCTCGCCGACGTGGGAATCATGCTGAGCTTCTGGGATGTTCCCGGTGCGGCATACAACCCCATCACCCGCGGCCTCGCCACCCTCGACGGATTCCCCACCCGCACGGAACTGCTCGAGCGCTACGCCGCCGCGCGCGGAATCGATCTCGCCGACATCGACTGGTACACCGTCTTCGCCGACTTCAAGATCGCCGTCATCCTCGAGGGCATCGGTGCCCGCCACGACCGGGGCGAGACGGTGGGGGAGGGGTTCGACGGCATCGCCGACATGGTCGGGCCGTTGCTCCGGCGCGCCCTCGATCTCGCTGCCACCTCGGCCCTTCCCGAACTGCGCCGCTAGGCGATCACTCCCTCAGAATCGGAGCAACAATGGATTTCGAATACAGCCCCAAGGTCCGCGAACTGCAGGACCGGCTCACCGGCTTCCTGCAGGAACGCATCCTGCCGGCCGAGCCGATCGCCGCGCAGCAGCTCGCGAGCAAGCCCGACTACTGGGGTGCCCCGCCGATCATGGCCGACCTCAAGGCTTCCGCCAAGCGGCAGGGGCTGTGGAACCTCTTCCTCCCCGAGGCGGGCGGGGCCGGCCTGACCAATCTCGAATACGCCCCGCTGGCCGAATTGACCGGATGGAGCCCGCATCTCGCCCCGGAGGCGCTCAACTGCGCCGCGCCGGACACCGGGAACATGGAGCTGCTCGCCCGCTACGGCACCGACGCCCAGAAGCAGCAGTGGCTCGGCCCCCTGCTGGAAGGTGAGATCCGGTCCTGCTTCTCGATGACCGAACCCGACGTCGCCAGCTCGGACGCGAGCAACGTCCGCCTCGAGATCGCCGACGACGGCGACGAGTGGGTGCTCACCGGACGCAAATGGTGGTCCACCGCCGCACTGCGGGAGGACTGCCGCGTCGCGATGGTCATGGGGGTCACCGATCCCGGCGCTCCGGCCGGATCCCGGCACTCCATCGTGCTGGTCCCGATGGAGACGCCGGGCCTGGACATCGTCCGCTCCACGTCCGTGCTCGGGTTCGACGACCGGCACGAGGGCGGGCACGGCGAGATCGTCTTCGACCGGGTGCGGGTGCCCAAGGCGAACCTGCTCGGCCCGCGCGGCAAGGGTTTCGCCGTCGCGCAGGCCCGCTTGGGCCCGGGCCGGATCCACCACTGCATGCGCCTGATCGGCATGGCCGAACGCGCCGTCGCGCTGATGACGGAGCGGGCGCGCACCCGCGTCGCATTCGGCAGGCCGCTGGCCGACGAAGGGGTCGTGCAGGCCACCGTCGCCGACGCACGCATCCAGGTGGATGCGGCCCGCCTGATGGTGCTGCGCGCCGCGTGGCGGATGGATGTCGAGGGCGCCAAGGCCGCCCGGCACGACATCGCCGCCGCCAAGGTCATGGTGCCGCTGACGGTGAAGAAGATCGTCGACGACGCCATCCAGATCTTCGGCGGTGCGGGCCTGTCCCAGGACACACCGCTCGCAATGCTGTACTCGCAGGCGCGGTTCCTGCAGATCGCCGACGGCCCCGATCAGGTGCACCGCCGGTCCCTCGCTCGCGCCGAGTTCGCCGCGACTCCGGCGCTGCGCGAGGTCCGCGGATAGGACCACACCCCACCGCGACGACGACGGCAGGGTGAGTGCGGGCGGCAGGGGGAGACGGCGAGCATCCACGCCGGAGTGTTCTCGTCGTGGCGGAGCCGCTCCTGCACGCCGTCGACATCCGGATTCGCGACGAGAACGACGGCCGCCCAATGCCGGGTGTGCAGGTGCCCCGAGGGATGTTCCGCCGGCGCGATCACCGGAGGTGTGCTGCTGGGTCTCGTGCCCGAACTGCTCCTGATCCCCCTGTTGGTGGGACTGCTGCCGGCGTCGGCGATCAAGGTCTGGTGCCACGCCGGAGACGGTCCGGGGTGCCCTTGCTCGACGGTGCACCGCCACGCCGAAAACACCCCGGAACGCAGAGGCGCCCGCATGGACGAGGCGAGCACACCGGCAGCTGGTGACCTTCGCCGAGGCGTCCGGAGAGCCGGTCGAGGCGTTCGAGGCCGGCGCCGTCGAGGCCGACGATCTCGACGCTCTTACCTTTGTTGGCGTACTTGTGTCGGATCGCGTCGAGGGCGGCCACGGTGGAGGCGTCCCAGATGTCGGCGCCGGTCAGGTCGATGACGACGTTGCGCGGGTCGCCCACGTAGTCGAACTGGTAGATCAGGTCGTTGGAGGACGTGCAGCGCCTGCTGGTGATCCGGCGGATGAAACCGCTCGGGTTCACCCTCGACGAGATGCGCGCGTTGCTCGCCGCTCTCGATCGGATCGCCGCTGCCGCGACCTCCGGGCAGGGGGCCGCCGACGCACGCGGCGTGCTGGCGGAGTTCCATCGGCGGGCCGAGGACAGTTGCGCTCGTCTGCGCACGCAGCTCGCGTACGCGGCGGTCACCGGGATGCCGTGCAGTGGGCGGCCGCCGACACGTTCGGCTGTAGCGGCTACTGCGGGCGGCAGTGGAGCGAACTGGAACCGCTGCTGCGGCCGGGACGGCTGCGGGCTGCCGAACCGGCGAGGACGCACCCGCGAACCGACGACGATTCGGCCTGCCGCGTTCGCAACGAGCGGCAGGCCGAGTCGTTTTCGTCGTCAGCCGGGTTTCCCGGCCCGGCGTCACACCGGTGTGTCGACGAAGCGCTCCTTCAGCTTGCGCTTGACCAGCTTGCCGGTCGGTGTCCGGGGCATGTCGTCACTGAACACGATCCGGCGCGGGAGCTTGTACTTGGCGAGGCGACCGCGGAGGTGGTCGGCCAGTTCGGCGGTGAGCGCGTCGTCGCCGTCGAAGCCGGGGGCCGGTTGGATCACCGCGGTGACGATCTCGCCCATCTCGGCATCGGGCACCCCGATCACGCCGGCGTCGAGGACCTTGGGGTGCTCGACGAGCGCGTTCTCGATCTCCTGCGGGTAGATGTTGACTCCGCCGGAGATGATCATGAACGAATCACGGTCGGTGAGGAACAGATACCCGTCCTCGTCCAGGTAACCGACGTCGCCGGTCGTCGTCCACGCCGGGTGGTGCGGGTGCTGGGCGTCGCGGGTCTTCTCCGGTGCGTTGTGGTACTCGAACGGCAGCAGGTCGCGTTCGAAATAGATCGTGCCGATCTGCCCCGCCGGCAGTTCTTCGCCGTTCTCGCCGCAGATGTGGACGACGCCGAGCGCGGCCCGGCCCACCGTGCCGGGTTTGCGCAGCCATTCCTCCGTGTCGACGAGGGTGAGGCCGTTGAGTTCGGTGGAGGAGTAGTACTCCGACAGGATCGGGCCCCACCACGCGATCATCTGCCGCTTGACCTCGACCGGGCAGGGGGCCGCGGCGTGCACGGCGACCTGCAGGCTGGACACGTCGTAGCGGGAGCGCACGTCCTCCGGCAGTTTGAGCATGCGCACGAACATGGTGGGCACCCACTGGCTGTAGGTGACCCGGTACCGCTCGATGTATTCGAGGGCCTTCTCGGGGTCGAAGCGGCCCATCACGACGACCGTGCCGCCGAGGGCCTGCACCGCGGCGCAGGTGCGCAACGGTGCCGCGTGGTACAGCGGTGCGGGGGACAGGTACACCGTCTCCGGATTTGCGCCCCACACCGAGGCGTTCATGGCGGTCATCGTGTCACCGGGTTCGTGAACCTGGCGGTCGGGCAGCGCGGGCTTGATGCCCTTGGGGCGGCCCGTGGTGCCGGACGAGTAGAGCATGTCCGCCCCCCGGGGCTGATCGGCGGGCGCGGCATCCGACTCGGCGGCCGCGGCCGCGTCCAGGTCGGCGTATCCGGGGAGCGTGCCACCGAAGGCGAGCCGGTGTTCGGTGTTCGGCAGCAGAGTGGGAAGCACCCGGGCGATCTCCTCCAGCGCGGCGTCGACGAGCACGGCCTTCGCGCCGCAGTCGTCGACGATGTAGGCGGCCTCGCCGGGAGTGAGATGCCAGTTCACCATCGTGACGTAGAGGCCCGACCGCATTGCCGCCCAGTAGATGTCGAACACCCGGGGAGTGTTGGTGGCGAGCACCGCGACGTGGTCTCCGCGGCGCAGTCCCAGCGTGCGGAGGTGGCGGGCGATGCGGATCGAGTTGGCTTCGAGCTCGGCGAAGGTGACCGTCCGGCCGGTGTCGGCCATGATCACGGCCGGCTTGTGCGCAGTGGTGTCGAGGTAGGCACCGGGATACATGGGGTCTCCAGTGTTCGTTCGGGCGGAGAGTCAGTGGCGCCCGGGAGGGCAGTGGCGCCGAAGGGGCAGTGGCGCCGGGAGGTCAGGCGCGACGACGGGCGAGGGCCACCAGGCAGGCGAGGGCGAGGACCGAGAGCGCCGCGATGAGCAGCCCCACGCGCCAGAGGTTGGCGACCTCCCCGTTGATCAGCGCGACCATCGCCATGGGCGCCATGCCGCCGAGGATCGCTGCCGCCTGGTACCCCAGGGACGCTCCGGAGTAGCGGATCTCCGGGGGGAAGAGTTCGGCGAACAGGGCGGCCTGCGGCCCGGTCTGGAACGACATCACCACGCAGGAGACGATCAGCGCGACGGCCAGCGGCCAGATGTCCTCCGACGAGGACGCCCCGATGAGCAGCCACATCGGCACGGCCCACAGGCCCATGCCGACGATGCCGATGCCGTAGATCAGCTTGCGGCCGTAGCGGTCCGACAGGTAGGCGGTCAGCGGCACCATCGGCACGAGTACACCCGCGGCGATCAGGATGATCGCCAGCACGTCCGAACGGGTGATGCCGAGGTTGGTCGTGGCCACCTGCACCGAGCCGGTGATGGTGATGTAGAACATCACGATGCCGACGAGATAGGTGCCGCCGGCCATGAGCACGGTGCCGCTGTTGTGCCGGAGGACTTCGAGGACCGGGGAACGCCGCTGGGCCGGCGCGGCCGCGAGCTTGGCCTCCACCTGCTGGAACTCGGGGGTCTCCTCGAGGTAGCGGTGGATGGCGAAGGCGACGAACAGCATGAACAGGCTGATCCAGAACGGCACGCGCCAGCCCCACGAGGTGAACGCCTCGGGCGAGACCGCCCACGCCACCGCCAGGAAGACCGCGTTCCCCATCACCACGCCGATCGGGATGCCGAGCTGGGCGAAGCTTCCGTAGAAGCCGCGGCGATGGGCCGGGGCGTACTCGGTGGCCAGCAGGACCGCGCCGCCCCACTGCGCCCCGACCGCCAGTCCCTGGCAGATGCGCAGCAGGACGAGCATCGCGGGGGCGAGCCAGGTGATCGACGTGTTCGGCACGAAGCCGATCAGGGTGGTCGCGACACCCATGAGCAGGATGGCGGTCACGAGTACCGGCTTGCGCCCGTACTTGTCGCCGAAGTGGCCCGAGACGATCCCGCCGATGGGGCGGGCGACGAAGCCGACCGCGACGGTGGCGAACGAATTGAGCGCGGCCACGACCTCGCTGCCGGTGGCGAAGAACGTCTTGTTGAACACGAGCGCCGCGGCGGTGGCATAGATGAAGAAGTCGTACCACTCGAGGGAGGTCGACACCGCGGCAGCGAACGCGGCCTTGCGGGCCGCCCGGCGCGAGTGCGGCGGGGCGGCGGGTGGCGGAGAGCTGGGCGCCGTCTCCTGCGCCTGTGGAACCGAGGGGGTGGCCATGGCTGCCCTTCCTGCGAACGTGTGTAGCCAATCGATCGTTCGGTTAGCAGTCGATAAGTTATGTGACGCGCCGCACAAAGTCAAACGCACGCCGAGGGTGAGGTCGGCCTCGTGGGGACCTGCGGGCGAGGGGCCCGTGGGACCAGCCGTCCTCGAGCGTGGGTCGTTCACCGCCTGGAGCTGGTCGGATAGCAATGTGTGGTGCTGGAGACGTGGTGTATACGACTGCTCCTGTGCGTGCGGGCAGGAACGCCTGTCAGGCGGGGCGGGGGCGCCGTCGGGGCTGAGCTCTCTGCGTAATCGTCCGAGTTTCGAGCCGACCGACTGTTTACTCGGCCTGCATGGATGCGTCGGCCGGGGCGGCGCGGCGAGATGTCTCGGCGTCGGCGGTCGCTGTGCGGGCGAGGTCGCTTCCCGGTGGTGCATCACGCCGTTGTCGTCGCGGGTCAGGTCGGTGTGGTCATGGGTCAGGTCGCTGTGGTCAGGTGAAGGATCAGGGGCAGAGTTACTACGGACAGGAATGTCTGCGCTCCGGGGATGGACGCCATCAGTTGCGAGTCGCCGCCCATACGCCTGGCGAGAATGTACGCCGAGGGCGCGGTGGGGACGGCGCAGATGAGCACGACGGCGGTCAGGGCTGCGGCGGTCAATCCCAGTGCACTTGCGAGGGCGGCGGCCGACAGAGGAAGGGCGACCAGTTTGATCGTCGACGCGATGGTGATGTCGAGGCCGTCGCGGAGCCGCACCCGAAGGGTGATCGCCGCCCCTGCCACGAGTGTGCCGGTGACAAGTGCGGGTTCTGCCAACATCTCCACCGGTACCGCAATCGCCGGGGGCAATCCGATGCCGGTGAGGTTGAGCGTCAGGCCCGCAACGCATCCCAGAATCAAGGGATTTGGTGCCCAGGTGGCGCCACGTACTCGACATTGCAGCCGCGTGATCGCGGGCACCGTAGAACGACAGCGCGGTGACCGACACGACGTTGACCAACGGAACCATCACCGATGCCGCGAGTGCGAAGGCGGCTACTCCGCCGGTGCCTTCGAGCGCCGAGGCGAACACCAGCCCTATGTAGGTGTTGATGCGGATGCTTCCTTGCACCAGCGACGTGAGCTGCGGTCCTTCGGCCCGTAGTGGTCGACGAAGGGCGACGAGCAACACGGACACAGCCAGGACGGGGATGGACAAACTGAGAAGCAACGGGACCGGCGATACCTCCCGCAACGGGGTCCGGGCGATCGATTCGACGAACAGCGCAGGCGTGAACACGTGGTAGCTCAGCCACTCCATCCCGCGCCAGAAGCCGGCGTCGGTGACGACACGGCGACGGAGGACTGCGCCCAGGGCGAGGATGAGAACGATGGGGAGAACGGCGGTGGTGACCAGGTGCACGCGACCACCGTGGTGCAATCGGTCAGTGCAGTTCAACCATGACAACATGACCGGTGCGCTGCTGGCCGCGGACCTCGTGAACCTCGGGGAGAGGGGCGTGTGGACCGTCCCGGAGGTCCAGGCCGTGTTTCGCGAGCACGTGATCCGGTGGTCGGATGTCGACAAGAGCGACATGCCGGCGCTGCGTCGGTGGACGACCCGGCTCCGGGCGGTGTTCGTGGCGCCGGACGAGGAGCAACGCTGCCGGTCGATCAACGCCCTCCTGCTCGACGGGGTAGCCAGCGTGTATCTCACCACGCACGACAACCACCGTCCTCATCTGCATTTCACGCCGGACGAGAACGACCTCGTCGGGCGTGTGATGGCGGTCACCGCGGGTGGGCTCGCGATCTTCACCGTCGAGGCCGAGGGGGGTCGTCTGGGCGCGTGCGCGAACGCGGAATGCGTTCGAGTGTTCGTCGACACCAGCCGCAACGGCCGCCGGGCGTATTGCAGTGCCCGTTGCGGCAATGCGGACGCGGTACGCCGCCACCGAGCCAGGAAGTCCCACTGAGTGCCCGTGCACGACTGCATCGTCACGCAATCGATCAACGCAGTACAGGCCTTACACGCCAACTTTCGGGCCCGACGGGGAACGTCGGGCCGTCCTGGCGAACCTGTGGGGGCGAGGGGCAGCGAGGGTGGACGAACGATGCCGAGGTCCGCCGTTGCTCGAGTCCGGCTGCGCCCCTCAGTCGGTGTGGCCCGCGAGTTGCTCGGAGAGGGCGAACAGTTCGGGGGAGTACTTCGGCGCCATCACATGGTCGAGGAACACGAGCAGGGGAACCGCCAGTGTCCGTACCGCCCTGCTCAACAAGGGAGTCTCCTTCCGGTGCAGCGGGTTCGGCTCACCGGTAGACCAGGCCGCCGTCGATCAACCCGGACTGGCCGGTCATGTAGTCGGAGTCCGGGCCGGCCAGGTAGGAGACGTAGGCCGCGACGTCCTCCGGCGTCTGCGCGCGGCCGAGCGCGATGCCGCCGACGAACTTCTCGAACGTCGCTCCCTTCGGTGCCCCGGTCAATGCCGCGAAGCGTTCGTCGATGGTGACCCACATGTCGGTGCCGACGACGCCGGGACAGTAGGCATTGACGGTGATTCCGTCGGACGCGTATTCCTTGGCCGCGGCCTGGGTGAGCGCCCGTACGGCGAACTTGGTTGCGGAGTACACCCCGAGCATCGCGAAGCCCTCGTGGCCGGCGATCGAGGACGCATTGACGATCTTGCCGCCGTGCCCGCGCTCGCGGAACTTGGCGGCGGCGATCTGAATGCCCCAGAGGACGCCTTCGACGTTGACCGCCATGATCCGGGACACCTCCTCCGGTGTCACGTCGGCGATGGGGTTCACCTGTGCGATGCCGGCGTTGTTGACGATGATGTCGAACCCGCCCAGTTCGGTCTCCGTCCGGTCGACGGCGGCTCGGATCTGCTCGCGGTCGGTCACGTCCGCAACGACGGAGATCGCCTTCGAGCCGGCGGCCCGCACCTCGTCCTCGACCGCGGCGAGCTTGCCGCCGTCGACGTCGAGCAGTGCGATGTCCGCACCGTCCGTCGCCAGCCGCAGCGCGATCGCCCGTCCGATGCCCTGCCCGGCGCCGGTGACCAGCGCGACCTTGCCTTCGATGCTCATACCGGCTCCCGTCCATAGTGACCTGTGTCACTCGAAGGGAACCAGTGCGGCGGGGGGTGCTCAAGCGTTGCAATGCGCTGCATCGGGGGTGGCGCCCGCGCCGGTAGGGTCGGATCCGGCACGACGGACGGAGGAACCCATGAGCACGCTGCAGACCCTCGATCGTGGTCTGCGCGCGCTCGACATCATCTCCCGTTCGCCCGCCGGTATCACGGTCGCGGACCTCGCCAAGGAACTCGGGATCGCGCGGGCGATCTCCTACCGGATCGTCGCAACGCTCGAATCGCACTCGCTGGTGGTGCGGGCCGACGACGGCCGGATCCGGCTCGGCGCCGGTGCCGCCGTCCTTGCGTCGCGGTTCGTGCCCCAGTTTCAGCATGCGGCCGGTCCGGTGCTGCACGACCTGGCCGAGCGCACGCAGGCGACGGCTTTCGTGTCCGCCGCGCAGGGGGACGAGTGCATCGTCATCCTCGTCGCGGAGCCGGAAGGGGCGCTCCTGCACGTGGGATACCGGGTGGGCAACCGGCACCCGCTCGACCGCGGGGCGGCGGGGATCGCGATCCTCGCGCTGCGACCCGAGGACGCGCGGGACCCCGAAGCGGTGAAGCAGGCCCGGGCGCTCGGCTACAGCGTCACGCGCGGACAGCTCGAGCGCGGCGCCGTGGGCGTCGCCGCCGGGGTGCGCGCGCCGCGGGGGGCCGGCCTCGAGTGCAGCGTCGGGGTGGTGGCCATCGCCGGTCTCGACGTCGATGCCGCGGCCCTCGCGGTCGGTGACGCGGCGGCACGGCTGAGCGCTCTGCTCACCGACTGACACTCCCATCGCCGTTCGCCCGGACGTCGGCTCGGGATGGACGGAACTGTGGTCGGCGCCGAGAAGGCAAAGGCAAGAAGGTCATCGGCTCCTTGCCACTTTCAACATATAGCGCGCGGGGGGCCTTGCCGCAAGACCCCGGTGGTGCTGCAGAATCGCCAGCCGAAGCCGGAACCTGCGGAAACGGGAGATTCGCGAGGTGGGCGTCCAACCGCCGGTAGGACTCGGGTGGTTGCGGGCACCCGGCGCCCGGGTGCGGGTGTGCGGGCCCGCCGGACTGCGTGGAGCAGCCGGCCGAAATATGACGGTGTCGAACGGGGGATTTTTCATGATCGATGTGATCGTTACCGGCGGCGGGCCGACCGGTTTGATGCTGGCCGCCGAGTTGCGGCTGCACGGCGTGCACACGCTCGTGCTCGAGAAGGCGACGGAGCCGACCGCGCAGTCCCGCGGACAGGGCCTGCACGCGCGCAGCGTCGAGATGATGGACCAACGCGGCCTGCTGGACCGGTTTCTCGCGGTCAGTGAGAAGTTCCGGGTCGGCGGTCTCTTCGGCGGCATCATGAAGCCGTGGCCGGACCGGGTGGACACGGCGCACCCGTACGGCCTCGCCACTCCGCAGCCGGTCACCGAACGGCTGCTCAACGAGCACGCCCTCGAACTCGGCGCCGAGATCCGGCGCGGCTGCGAACTGGTCGGGCTGAGCCAGGACGACCACGGGGTGAGCGCCGAGCTGGCCGACGGTACCCGGCTGCGCTCGCGCTACCTCGTCGGCTGCGACGGCGGCCGCAGCACGGTGCGCAAGCTGCTCGGCGTCGGTTTCCCCGGCGAGCCCAGCAAGGTCGAGACGCTGCTCGGTGAGATGGAGCTGACCGAGGACCCGGCGACGGTGGCCGCCGTGGTCGCGGAAGTCCACAAGACCCATCTGCGGTTCGGCGCCGTACCCCTCGGGGACGGGGCGTACCGCGTCATCGTGCCCGCCGACGGGGTGGCCGAGGACCGGGCGGCCGCACCGACCCTCGACGAGTTCACCCAGCAGCTGCGGGCGATCGCCGGCACCGACTTCGGCGCGCACTCGCCGCGCTGGCTCTCCCGGTTCGGCGACGCCACCCGGCAGGCCGAGCGCTACCGGGTCGGGCGGGTGCTGCTGGCCGGCGACGCGGCACACATCCATCCGCCGACCGGCGGGCAGGGACTCAACCTCGGCATCCAGGACGCGTTCAACCTCGGCTGGAAACTGGCCGCCGAAGTGGGCGGCTGGGCTCCGGAGGGACTGCTGGACAGCTACCACGCCGAACGGCACCCGGTGGGCGCCCGCGTGCTCGAGAACACCCGCGCGCAGATCACGCTGATGGGAACCGATCCGGGTGTGATCGCGCTGCGGGAACTGTTCTCGAAGCTGATGGACTTCGAGGAGGTGAACCGGTACGTCACCGAGATGATCACCGCGGTCGGGGTCCGCTACGACTTCGGCGAGGGCCACGACCTGCTCGGCCGGCGGATGCGGGACGTGGGGCTGAAGCAGGGTCGCCTCTACGAACTGATGCACGGCGGCCGCGGACTGCTCCTCGACCAGACCGGACGGCTTTCCGTGGCGGGCTGGGCCGACCGGGTCGACCACGTCGTCGACGTCAGCGAGGAACTGGACGTGCCCGCGGTGCTGCTGCGGCCCGACGGCCACGTGGCGTGGGCCGGTGACGATCAACAGGATCTGCTCGGCCGGCTGACCCAGTGGTTCGGCGCTGCCGCCGGCTGAGCGCGCGGAGGTGCTCGAAGGGGCAGGACCTGCCTCGGGTACCGGCTCGTGACGTCCGGTCCTGATGCTCGGTGGCGGCGGCCGCGCGGGTGCCGGGGAGTCCTGCGGACGTGGGCCCGGCTGCTGTGACCGCGGATCCCACTTGACCTCTCCTGTGACGCCGCTTACTCTGCTGCATGTCCGTATATAGGACGAAACTGTTCGATAAAAGTAACAGTGCTGTTGGAGAGGTTTTCGGTGTCAGCATGAGTGCATCAGTTCCGGCGTCGGCGCCGGCGTGTCCCGTCGACCACGCGGCCCTGGCGGGCGGCTGCCCGGTGTCGGCGAACGCCGCGGCGTTCGATCCGTTCGGTTCCGCGTACCAGACCGATCCGGCCGAGTCGCTGCGCTGGTCCCGCGACGAGGAGCCGGTGTTCTACAGCCCCGAACTCGGCTACTGGGTCGTCACCCGGTACGAGGATGTGAAGGCGGTGTTCCGCGACAACATCCTGTTCTCGCCGGCGATCGCGCTGGAGAAGATCACTCCCGTCTCGGCGGAGGCCACCGCCACCCTCGCCCGGTACGACTACGCCATGGCCCGGACCCTCGTGAACGAGGACGAGCCCGCCCACATGCCGCGCCGCCGCGCGCTCATGGATCCGTTCACCCCGAAGGAACTGGCGCACCACGAGGGGATGGTGCGACGGCTCACGCGCGAATACGTCGACCGCTTCGTCGAATCCGGCAAGGCCGACCTGGTGGACGAGATGCTGTGGGAGGTTCCGCTCACCGTCGCCCTGCACTTCCTCGGCGTGCCGGAGGAGGACATGGCGACGATGCGCAAGTACTCGATCGCGCACACCGTGAACACCTGGGGCCGCCCCGCGCCCGAGGAGCAGGTGGCCGTCGTCGAGGCGGTCGGCAGGTTCTGGCAGTACGCGGGCACGGTGCTCGAGAAGATGCGGCAGGACCCGTCGGGACACGGCTGGATGCCCTACGGGATCCGCAAGCAGCGGGAGATGCCGGACGTCGTCACCGACTCCTACCTGCACTCGATGATGATGGCCGGCATCGTCGCCGCGCACGAGACCACGGCCAACGCGTCCGCGAACGCGTTCAAGCTGCTGCTCGAGAACCGCGCGGTGTGGGAGGAGATCTGCGCGGATCCGTCGCTGATCCCCAACGCCGTCGAGGAGTGCCTGCGCCACTCCGGGTCCGTGGCGGCGTGGCGACGGGTGGCCACCGCCGACACCCGCATCGGCGACGTCGACATCCCCGCCGGCGCCAAGCTGCTCGTCGTCAACGCGTCCGCCAACCACGACGAGCGCCACTTCGAGCGCCCCGACGAGTTCGACATCCGGCGCCCGAACTCGAGCGACCATCTCACCTTCGGGTACGGCAGCCACCAGTGCATGGGCAAGAACCTGGCCCGCATGGAGATGCAGATCTTCCTCGAGGAACTCACCACGCGGCTTCCCCACATGGAACTCGTACCCGAGCAGGAATTCACCTACCTGCCGAATACGTCCTTCCGCGGACCCGACCACGTGTGGGTGCAGTGGGATCCGCAGGCGAATCCCGAGCGCACCGATCCTGCTGTGCTGCACCGGCATCAACCGGTCACCATCGGAGAACCCGCCGCCCGGGCGGTGTCCCGCACCGTCACCGTCGAGCGCCTGGACCGGATCGCCGACGACGTGCTGCGCCTCGTCCTGCGCGACGCCGGCGGAAAGACATTGCCCACGTGGACTCCCGGCGCCCATATCGACCTCGACCTCGGCGCGCTGTCGCGCCAGTACTCCCTGTGCGGCGCGCCCGATGCGCCGAGCTACGAGATCGCCGTGCACCTGGATCCCGAGAGCCGCGGCGGTTCGCGCTACATCCACGAACAGCTCGAGGTGGGAAGCTCGCTCCGGATGCGCGGCCCTCGGAACCATTTCGCGCTCGACCCCGGCGCCGAGCACTACGTGTTCGTCGCCGGCGGCATCGGCATCACCCCAGTCCTGGCCATGGCCGACCACGCCCGCGCCCGGGGGTGGAGCTACGAACTGCACTACTGCGGCCGAAACCGTTCCGGCATGGCCTATCTCGAGCGTGTCGCCGGGCACGGTGACCGGGCCGCCCTGCACGTGTCCGAGGAAGGCACCCGGATCGACCTCGCCGCCCTCCTCGCCGAGCCCGCCCCCGGCGTCCAGATCTACGCGTGCGGGCCCGGGCGGCTGCTCGCCGGACTCGAGGACGCGAGCCGGAACTGGCCCGACGGGGCGCTGCACGTCGAGCACTTCACCTCGTCCCTCGCGGCGCTCGATCCGGACGTCGAGCACGCCTTCGACCTCGAACTGCGTGACTCGGGGCTGACCGTGCGGGTCGAACCCACCCAGACCGTCCTCGACGCGTTGCGCGCCAACAACATCGACGTGTCCAGCGACTGCGAGGAAGGCCTCTGCGGCTCGTGCGAGGTCGCCGTCCTCGACGGCGAGGTCGACCACCGCGACACGGTGCTGACCAAGGCCGAGCGGGCGGCGAACCGGCAGATGATGACCTGCTGCTCGCGTGCTTGTGGCGACCGGCTGGCCCTGCGACTCTGAATCACCGACCTTCGAAAGGATCCGTCATGGGATCTACGCTCGACCCGATCGCCGTGCGCACCGCGCCCACCGCGCCGGACGTGCCACGCAGCAGCTTCAAACGGGTCCTCACCGGAAGCATGGCCGGTGCCGTGCTCGAGTGGTACGACTTCGCGATCTACGGCATTCTCGCCGCCACCGTCCTCGGCCCGCTGTTCTTCCCCGGATCCGACGGCATCACCAAGTTGCTTCTCGCCCTTGCCACCCAGGGCCTCGGCTTCATCGCCCGGCCGCTCGGCGGCATCGTCTTCGGCCATCTCGGCGACCGGTTCGGCCGCAAGCCGATGCTCGTGATCACCTTCGTGATGCTGGGCACCGCCACCGCGTCGATCGGGCTGCTGCCGACCTACGAGCAGATCGGCATCTGGGCCACCGTCCTGCTCGTCGCGCTGCGCATGATCCAGGGCTTCGCGCTCGGCGGTGAATTCGGCGCGGCCGTGCTGCTGGTGAGCGAGTACGGCGAGCCGAAGCGCCGCGGCTTCTGGGCGTCCTGGCCGCAGGCGGGCGCACCGTCGGGCACCGTGCTTGCCGCCGTGGTCGTCTCGGCCCTGGTGTTCCTGCTCCCGGCCGACTCGTTCGACGCATGGGGCTGGCGGATCGCGTTCCTGTTCGCGATTCCGCTCCTGATCATCGGCTTCTGGATCCGGCACGGCGTCGAGGAGTCCCCGGTGTTCCGGGCGGCGCAGGCCTCCGCGGCCGGCCGCACCGAGTCCCGGTCGAGCATCGTCGAGGCGCTGTCCCGTCCGCGCCCGGTGCTGCTCGGCATCGGCATGCGGCTCGGCGAGAACATCGCCTTCTACGTCTACACCGTCTTCGTCATCGCGTACGCCACCACCTACCACGGCTTCGCGCGGGGCGAGGTGATACTGGCCGTGACCTTCGCGTCGGTGTTCCAGTTCGTCGGCATGATCGGTGGCGGCCGGTGGTCCGACCGGGTCGGCCGCCGCATCGCGATGCTGGTGCCCGCCGTGGTGCTCGTGGTGTGGGCGCCCGTCTTCTTCTGGCTCGTGCAGATGCAGAGCGTGCCGCTGCTGTGGGTGGGTGTGTGCGTCGGTGCCTTCTTCCACGGTGCTCTCGCCGGCCCGGAGGCGGCCTGGATCACCGAACTGTTCCCGACCCGCTACCGGTACGCCGGCTCGTCGCTCGTGTTCCAGGGGTCGTCCATCATCGCCGGCGCGCCCGCGCCCTTCATCGCCGTCTGGCTCATCGACCGCTTCGGCGTCGGGACCGTCATCGCGTACCTGGTGGTGACCATGATGATCACCGTCGTCGCGGTGCTGAGCAGCCGCGAGACCAAGGGCATCGATCTCGACCGCATCGAGTGACCGGACACCGTTGCCGGGCGGCCGTGACGCCGCCCGGCAACGGCCGTCCCGGTTACCCCGTCCGGACGGCCGTCCCGCGGTACGGTCGGACCGGAGGTGATCGACATGGAAGAGATCGCAAAGATCGTCGGTATTGCTTTCGTCTACATCGTCGTCGCAGAGGTGATCATCGGTACGCTCGCCCTGCTGATCATTTCGACGATCAGTCCGCACTTTCTGCAGCGCAAGCCGAAGTACGGCGCGACCGGACCCCGTTACGGGTCCACTAGCCCCAGCCCAGCTCGTGCAGCCGAGCATCCTCGATTCCGAAGTAGTGAGCGATCTCGTGAATGACCGTCACCGCGACCTCGTGCACCACGTCGTCGTCGGAGTCGCAGATGTCGAGGATGGCGTCGCGATAGATGGTCACGGTGTCCGGTAGCGCGCCCGCATAGTGGCTGTCGCGCTCGGTGAGCGCGATCCCGTGGTAGAGCCCGAGCAGATCGGGCTCTTCCTCGTTTCTGGGCTCGACCAGCACCACCACGTTGTCGATGGCCCGCGCGAGTTCCGGTGGGATCAGATCCAGGGCCTCTCCGACGAGCTCGTCGAACCGCTCGTCGCCCATCCGTGCGGCCACCTCAGGCGCCCGGAACGGGCGCCGCCCCCGGCAGCGGGGTCGGCAGCGAGCGGCCCTCGGGCGCGGCGGGCGGCGGCACCGGCGGCTGGCCGTCGATGAGGATGTCGCCCGCGGCCGTGCCGGTGACCGACGCGAATCCGCCGCCCTCGACCTGCTTGCCCACCGAACAGTTGACCTTGCGGCTGCCCGCCAGCCAACTGTCGAAGTCCAGGTTGTCCCAGAACAGTGTGAGGGTCTTGTTGCGCAGCGCGTCGGGGCTGCCCAGGTAGGCGTTGGCGTTCTCGGTGCACGTCCCCTCGAGGTACTTGTCCTGGTCCTCGACACTCGGCAGACCGCCGGGGAACTGGCCGGACAGGTCCACCACGGAGATCACCTCGAAGGCGTGCGGCTGGGCGCAGTCCACCGGGTCCGCCGGCACCCCGTTGTTGATGCCGATGCACGTGCCCACGTCCCAGACCTTGGACTGGTCCTGGTCGGCGACCGTGCCCTTGATCGGCAGCAGGTTGCCTGTGGTGGAGGAGAACTGCAGGCCGCAGCGCAGCGTCCGCTCACCGGCCGCCCAGCCCGCCTCACCGGGGTTGATCAGGCCCACGCTGAACTTGCCGTGCGGGTCGAACCGGCCGTCGAGGTAGTTCATCGCGGCTGGTGCGCACAGTTCGTCGCGCAGTTCGGTGAAACGCAGCACCGACGGGAAGCGCGACCCGGGACCCCACTCGGCGCCCGGGTAGACGCTCAGGTCGATGTCCTTCACCACCTCGAACAGGTGCGACTCGGCGCAGTCCACCTTCGCGAGGTCGCTCGCATCGATCTCCGTCCAGGTCAGGCAGTCGCCTGCGACGGCTGTGCCGAAGGCCTCGCCGGCCACGGCGCCGGTGGTGACGACGGCGCTCGTCGAACCGCCGGGCTCGTCGTCGGACCCGCCGAATCCCGCCACCACCGCGGTGACGAGCGCCGCGAGTACCGCGCCCGCCGCAACCAGCATCAAGGCGCGACGGGTCAGCTTCGCGGACGGGGCGCCCCGGACCCGCGACGCGGACGGTGTCGTCCGATCGGACTGCTGCTCACTCTCCTCGGCCATCACCGTCCATCATGCCTGTGCGCGGCGCCCCGGGTAACTTCGGTGCACATGACGGAGCCCATCGATCCCGAAGTCCAGGAGATCGCGCAGCGCCTGTTCGACGCCGCCCGCGCCGGGCACGTCGAGACGCTCGCCGCCTACGTCGACGCCGGGGTGCCGGTGAACCTGTGCAACGAGAAGGGCGACACCCTGCTGATGCTGGCGTCCTACCACGGTCACGCCGACGCGGTGCGGACCCTGATCGAACGGGGCGCCGACGTCGACCGGCTCAACGACCGCGGGCAGTCGCCGATCGCCGGCGCCGTGTTCAAAGGGGCGATCGACGTCGTGCGGGTGCTCACCGACGCCGGAGCCGACCCCTACGCCGGACATCCGAACGCCGTGGACTCGGCGAGGATGTTCCAACGCGAGGACTGCCTGCAACTGTGGGCACAGTAGGTCGGAATCGGCCGCAGACGGCGCCGAGTAGGCTGTGACCTCGTGATCGACCTCAAGTTCCTCCGCGAGAACCCCGACGCCGTCCGTGCCTCGCAGCGCACCCGAGGCGAGGACCCCGGTCTCGTCGACGCGCTGCTCGAGGCCGACGCGGCCCGCCGTGCCGCGGTGCTGGCCGGCGACAACATCCGCGCCGAGCAGAAGGCGCTGGGCAAGAAGGTCGGGCAGGCGTCCCCGGAGGAACGGCCCGCGCTGCTCGACGGTGCGAAGGAACTCGCCGCGAAGGTCAAGAAGCTCGAGGCCGAGCAGCAGGCCGCCGAGGAGGCGCTCGGGCGCGCGCACCTGGCGATCTCCAACATCGTGCAGGAGGGCGCCCCCGCCGGCGGGGAGGACGACTTCGTCACCCTCGAGACCGTCGGTGAGCTGCCCACCTTCGACTTCGAGCCGAAGGACCATCTGACCCTCGGCGAATCGCTCGGACTGATCGACATGGAGCGCGGCGCGAAGGTCTCCGGCGCCCGGTTCTACTTCCTCACCGGTTACGGCGCGCTGCTGCAGCTCGGCATGCTGCAGCTCGCCGCCCAGCGGGCCGTCGCCAACGGCTTCCAGATGATGATCCCCCCGGTGCTCGTGCGGCCGGAGATCATGCAGGGCACCGGCTTTCTCGGCGCCCACGCCGACGAGATCTACCACCTCGCCGACGACGACCTGTACCTCGTCGGCACGTCGGAGGTGCCGCTCGCCGGCTACCACTCCGGCGAGATCCTCGACCTGTCGGGCGGTCCGAAGCGGTACGCGGGCTGGTCGTCGTGCTTCCGCCGCGAGGCCGGCAGCTACGGCAAGGACACCCGCGGCATCATCCGGGTCCACCAGTTCGACAAGGTGGAGATGTTCGTCTACTGCAAGCCCGAGGACGCCACCGCCGAACACCAGCGGTTGCTCGCGTGGGAGCGCGACATGCTCGCCGCGATCGAGGTGCCGTACCGGGTCATCGACGTCGCGGGCGGTGACCTCGGCTCGTCGGCGGCCCGCAAGTTCGACTGCGAGGCGTGGGTGCCCACGCAGGAGCGCTACCGGGAACTGACTTCCACGTCGAACTGCACCACCTTCCAGGCTCGTCGCCTCGGCGTGCGCTACCGCGACGAGAACGGCAAGCCGCAGATCGCCGCCACCCTCAACGGCACGCTCGCCACCACCCGCTGGCTCGTCGCGATCCTCGAGAACCACCAGCAGGCCGACGGGTCCGTGCGCGTTCCGTCGGCGCTCGTGCCGTTCGTCGGGCGTGAGGTGCTCGAACCGCCGGCCTGAGGCGTCCCGCCGCGTGGGGTGGCGGCCGAATGTCACATGGGTTCGCTCGGATCGAACGCATGTGACATTCGGTCACCCCGCCCGGGAGGGCCGACGCCCTCAGCTGCCCGGGTCGCAGCCGACGGCCACGTACGCGTGCAGGCCGTCGGGGTCGTCGCGCAGCAGATACTCGTAGTCGCTGGTGGCCATCACGGCGTCGTTCGCGTCGCGGAACGACCAGCGCACCCGGGCCCGCACGATCTTGTCGGTGACCGGGGAGAGGTCGAGCAACTCGTGCCCCACACCGGCGAGGCCGTGCTTCCGGTAGGTCTCGTTGCTCTGCGTGAGCGCCTCGGTGATCTCCTTCCGGTTCGCCAGCGATCCGGCGAACGAATCCGTCAGGATCGTGCCCGGTTCACCCCACAGCGCGGCCGAGGCCTCGGCGTCGAACCCGGCGAGCGCCTCTCCGTACAGGGTGAAGAAGCGGTCCAGTGCGATGCGTTCCACGCTCATGCACTTCAGTGTGCGGGTCCGGCGACGGTTGTCAGCGCAGAATCAGGCAGGTGGTCGACGCGGTCGCGAGCAACCGGTCGTTCTCGTCGCGGGCCTCGCCGCGGGCGGTGGCGGTGCGACGGCCGCTGTACTCGCAGATGCCGTGCACGCGGACGACGCCGTTGCCGGCCTGGACCGGCCGCAGATACCGCACCTGCAGGTCCAGGGTCGTGTACCCGACACCGGCCTCGAGCGTGCTCGACACGCTGAACCCCATCGCGGTGTCGAACATCGTCGCGATCACGCCGCCGTGCACGCTGCCCACCGCGTTGGCGTGGAACTCCTGCGGTTCCATGCTCACCTCCACCCAGCCCTCGCGGGCGTCGGTTACCCGGAAGCCGAGCGTGCGCGACGTCGGATGGTGCGGGATGGAGCCGTCGATCAGGCCGCGCAGGAAGTCGAGGCCCTGCATGTCGCGGTTCGCGGCGGACGTCGGGGCGGGGTCGTCCCACGTGTAGGTGCGCTGGCGTTCGGTCACCCGCCGACCGTATCGCGCGGTGACAAACCCGTCCGCGCGTGCCACCCTGGAGCCATGCGCCACCGATGTTGATCCGGCTCCGCCTCTTCCCTGACCGTTCGTGTGGTGGCGTACGCGGCCACCCGCGAACTCGTGCCGCTCTACGGCCTGTACGCCCTGCTGTTCGAGGACCACGGCCTCGGTACGGGCGAAATCTCGTCGCTCTTCGTGCTGTGGTCCGTCGTGGCGTTCGTCGCGGAGGTGCCGTCGGGCGCGTGGGCCGACACGGTGTCCCGCCGGGGCCTGTTGCTGCTCAGCGCGGTCCTGTTCACCGCGGGCTTCGCCCTGTGGCTGCTGTTCCCGGGCTACTGGGGGTTCGCGGCGGGCTTCGTGGCGTGGGGGATCAGCGAGTCGCTGAAGTCCGGGACGTTCGAGGCCCTGGTGTACGACGAACTGTCCGCACGCGGGGCGGCGCACCGGTATCCGGCGGTACTGGGCTACGCGAACGCCGGCGAGACGCTGTGCGTCCTCGTCGCGACGCTGTCGGCCGCGCCGCTGTTCGCGGTGGGCGGCTACGCGACGGTGGGGTGGTTGTCGGTGGCGATCACCATCGGCAACGGGTTGCTCGTCCTCACCCTGCCGGCCGCCCCCCGTCACGCCTCGGCGGACGAGACAGGCGCCGTTCCAGGCGCTTTCGTGACCCGCTACCTGGCGGTGCTGCACGCCGGGACGAGCGAGGCGCGACGCAGCGCCGTGGTGCGCCGCGCGGTGCTGCTCGCGGCGCTGCTGTCGGCGTGCCTCGCGTTCGAGGAGTACTTCGCGTTGCTGGCGCGCGAGGGTGGCTCGAGCACGTCCGCGGCGCCGGTGCTGGTGGCGATCACCGTTGCGGGACAGGTGCTCGGCGCCGCGACGGCCGGCCGCACCGCGGCAATGACCGGTCGCGCCATGGGGGCGGTGATCGCCGCCGGGGGTGTGCTGCTGGCGGCGGGTGCCGCGCTCGGCGGCGCGGCGGGATTCGTGGCGATCGGCATCGGCTACGGCGCCCTGCACAACGCGATGATCGTCGCCGAGGCGCGGATGCAGGACGCGATGAGCGGGACCGCCCGCGCGACCGTGACGTCGGTGTCGGGCCTCGTCGGCGAGGTCGCGTCGGTGGCGGTCTACGCCGGCTTCGCGCTCGGAACGGTCTGGCTGCCGCTGGCGGCGGTGCTCGCCGCGTGGGCGGTGCCCCTGCTCGGCCTGGCCGTCGCGGCGGTGCGGTGGCTGCCGCCGTCTCAGTCCCCTCTTAATTCGCCGGACTAACGTCCTCCGCCATGCGTGCTCGTCTCGTCCCCGCCCTGTTCGTCGCCGCCGGTCTCGGCCTGATCGGTACCGGTTCCGCCTTCGCGTACGCCGACGCGCCCGCCGTCGCGACGCCGGCCGACGCACCGCCCGCCGCGACCGGCGACCCGCTCTCCGGCACCCGCAACAACCTGCAGCAGGCCGGGTTGCCGCTCGCGCTTCTCGGCGGTGGGGTCGGGCAGCTCACCGACGGCAGCCGCCAGCTCGACGACGGCGCCCACCAGCTCGCCGACGGGCTCGCGCAGGCCAGCGCGGGTGGGCAGCAGCTCGCCGACGGGCTCGGTCAGCTCCAGGGCGGGGTGGGCCTGCTCGGCGACGGTGCGATCCAGGTCAGCGAGGGCGTCGACCAGGTCGTCGACCGGCTCACCGGCTTCGGGGAGATGCAGGCGGGCGTGACCGAGCAGCTGACCGTCGTCGCCGGCACCCTGCGGCAGTCGCCCGACCCGGTGTCCCAGGAGGCCGCCGCCCGGCTCGACGGGCTCGTCGGACGGCTGAACACCGAGGGGCTCGGCCCGGAGACGCTCGCGCAGCTCGAGCAGCTGCGCGGCGGCGCGCGGCAGCTCGCCTACGAATTGAGCGACCCGGACGCCCAGTTCGTCGCCGGCATGGTGCAGGCCGCCGACGGCTCGCGGCAGCTACGCGACGGGCTGATGCTCCTCGACGACGGCGGCCGGCAGCTCGTCGACGGCACCGGACAGCTCGTGGACGGCGTCGGCCCGGTCACCGGGGTGATCGAGGGAGTCTCGGACAACGTGCGGGAAGCGACGGCCGCGCTGCCGAAGTCGCCGGCCCCGGCGTCGTCGGGCGACGTCGCGGCGGCGGCGGAGACGACCGCCGAGCGGCAGTGGTGGCCGTATGCGCTCGTCGCGCTGGGGGCGCTGGTGCTCGCCGTGCCGGCACTGTTGCCGAACGTGCTGCGGCCGAATGTCACACGCGTTCGATCGAACTGAACCCATGTGACATTCGGCCACACCCACGCGACGGGGGGTCAGAGCTTGCGGGAGCGCAGCTCGTGACCGCGGGAGGTCTTGCAGCGGCCGGTCACGAGGTCCCACTGCCAGCCGTGCAGGTTGCAGGTGAGGCTGGTGCCCTCGACGACACCGAACTTCGACAGGTCGGCCTTCAGGTGCGGGCAGCGGCGCTGGATCTCGAACCCGCCCAGCTCGATCGACGCGGAATCGTCGTGGGCCTCCGCGAACCAGCCGTCCGCGTAGGCGATCCGCTCGTCGGTGAGGCACTTGAAGAACGTGTAGAGGAATTCGTTGTAGCCGCCCACACGCCACGCCTCGAAGCGGGTGGACAGGAAGATGGTGTTCACCCAGTCCGGCTCGTCGTCGCGCAGGACCGTGCGCACCAGCTCCGGCGCGATGCGGAAACCGTAGCGGTACTTGCCTTCTCCCTCGATGGGTTCGCGGACGACCCGCTTGGGGAAGTCCAGCACGACCGTCTCCTCGCCCATCACCAGGCCGACGGGGTAGCCGATGCCGTCGCAGATCAGATCGGACTGCGCCATGATCGGCTCGAACTTCGCCTTGAGCGGGCCGAGCAGCGGCTCGCCCTCGGCGGGGGCCCACGTCGCCTTCTCGGCCTCGAGCACCGGGGCCAGGCGCTGCGCCATCTCCTCGATGTACGCGGCCTTGTCGGTGAAGATCCGCTCGACGTCGGCGTCCGGGATCGGGTGGGTCAGCGTCATCGACGTGCTGCCGTGCACCTCGAGCACCGAACCGGGGATCATCAGCACGCCGCCGTCGTTGCCGTGGAGGCGCATCTGCTCGAGGAAGACCATCTGGTCGGGGAAGATGTTGCCCTCGTCGCCGTGGTCGTCGTTGAGGTGGCGCAGCGCCGGATCGAGGAACACCGGCGGCCCGGCCGACGGGACCACCCACGTCGCGCCGACCTGGTCGATGTAGCTGCGGCAGCGGTCCATGCCGCGCTGGCGCTTCTGCTTGCCGAAGTTCGCCTTGGTGCGCTTGGGGATGTCGTAGACCATCGGGTACCAGATCGCGCCCGAGTACTGCAGCAGGTGGACGTCGATCCGACCGAACGCCTCGAGCATCGAGTCCATCTCGACCGGGCGGGCGTCGTTCATGTTGAACACCGTGGTCTCGCCGTCCGAGACGACGAGGCCGGAGTCGCCGATCGGCCCGTCCGCGGGCGCGCGCAGGGCGATGATCATGACGTCGAGGTCGCCCTTGGGGCCGCTGACGGTGTGCTTGACGGAATCGGTCGTCTCGAGGAACTTCGTGAACCCGAGCTGCTCGAGGTCGCGGCGCAGGTCCGGGACCGGGAAGTCGGGCAGCAGCACCGTCGCGTCCTTGTTGACGTGCTTGCTCAGGTTCTCCGGGTCGAAGTGGTCCTTGTGCAGGTGCGAGACGTACAGGTAGTCGACGTCGCCGAGCTTGTCCCAGTCCAACTGCGTGTTGTCCGGGAAGGGGAACCACGACGCGAAGTATGCGGGGTTGACCCACGGATCGCACAGGATCGATCCCGCTGCGGTCTGAATGTGGAACCCGGCGTGTCCGACGCTGGTGATCTGCACTTCGTTGCCTCCTGACGTGCTGACCGACGTACCACCCAGCGTAGGGGGACGCCGGTGCGGCGCCGCGCCCAGGCGGTGAACCCGGGCCGGATACGTGCCTTTGATCCCGAATCGGGCGGGCGGCGGACATCGGGCGGAGCCCGCAGCCGCCGATCCGGCTACTCTGACCGACTGTGGAACCCTTCTACCGGACCGTCATCGGCCTCGCCCGGACCGTCTTCGCCGCGCAGGGACTGAAGTTCACCGTCACCGGCGCCGAGAACATCCCCGCCGTCGGTGGCGCCGTGATCGCCATGAACCACGTCGGCTACATGGACTTCACCTACGCGGGCCTGCCCGCCCGCACCTCCAAGCGCTACATCCGGTTCATGGCGAAGAAGGAGGTCTTCGACCACAAGATCTCCGGTCCCCTGATGCGGGCCATGAAGCACATCCCCGTCGACCGGGCCGACGGCGCCGACTCCTACCGCGCGGCGGTGGCGGCGCTGCGTGCGGGCGAGCTGGTCGGGGTCTTCCCCGAGGCCACGATCAGCCGCAGCTTCGAGATCAAGGGCTTCAAGACGGGTGCCGCGCGGATGGCGCTGGAGGCGGACGTGCCGATCATCCCCGTGGTGATGTGGGGGTCCCAGCGGGTGTGGACGAAGGGGCACCCCAAGCGCCTCGGCCGCACGAAGACGCCGATCTCGATCGCCGTCGGCGAACCCATCGCGCCGAACGCGTCGGCGTCGGAGCTGACCGCGGAGCTGCACGAGACGATGGAGCGCATGCTGCGGGAACTGCAGGGCAGCTACGTCCACGAAGCCGGTGCGTACTGGGTGCCCGCCCGGCTCGGCGGCACCGCGCCCACGCTCGCGGAGGCCACGGCGCTCGACGACGCCGACACCGCCGCGCGCAAGGCCCGCCGGGCGCAGAAGGATGCCGGCACCGACCGGTGACGACGACAGCCGCGGTGAGGCCCGCGGCGCGGTGACGCCCGGGTCGTCCGGATGCGCCGTGTCGCGGCGGACCGGCACAATGGCGAAGTGAGCCGAGATCTGCCGACCCTGGTTGCCACCGACGTCGACGGCACCCTCATCGACGACGAGGAGCGCGTCTCGGACCGTACCCGCGCGGCGGTGCAGGCCGTGGTGTCCTCCGGGACGCCGTTCGTCCTGGCCACCGGCCGTCCGCCGCGATGGATTCCGCCGGTGATCGAGCAACTCGGTTTCGCGCCCATGGCGGTGTGCGCCAACGGCGCGGTGCTCTACGACAGCGCCGCCGACCGGGTCCTGAGCGCCGCCGTGCTCTCCGCGGACGAGCTGGCCTGGGTTGCCGACGTCGCCAACAGCGTGCTGCCCGGCTGCGGTCTGGCCGCCGAGCGGATCGGGGCGAGCGCCCACGACGCCGCGACGCCACAGTTCGTCAGCGCCCCCGGCTACGAGCATGCGTGGCTGAATCCGGACAACACCGAGCTCGCCGACCACGAGGTGATCGCCGAGCCGGCGGTGAAGTTGCTGATCCGGATGGCGTCGGCGACGAGCCACGAGATGGCCGAAGCGCTGGCCCCGCAGCTCTGCGGCCTGGTGGACGTCACCTATTCCACGGACAACGGCCTGATCGAGATCTCCGCCTCGGGGGTGACGAAGGCGTCGGGCCTGCAGCTGATGGCCGAGCACCTGGGGGTGGCGGCCGACGGGATCGTCGCGTTCGGGGACATGCCCAACGACATCCCGATGTTGTCGATGGCGCGCCACGGGGTCGCGATGGAGAACGCGCACCCGGACACGAAGGCGGCCGCGGACGAGGTCACCGCCACCAACACCGAGGACGGGGTAGCCCGCATCCTCGAGCGTTGGTGGCGGTGACGGCCCCGGCGAGGGGACCGGCGGCCGGCTAGGGCACCGGCGAGGGGACCGGCGGCCGGCTAAGGCACGGGCGCCGGTGCCGACGCTTCGGGAGCGGGGGCCGGTGCCGGGGCTTCGGGGGCGGGGGCGGCCTCGGGGGCGGGGGCGGGCGCGCCGGCGGGCTGCGGCGCCGCCTGTTCGTACGCGTCGTTGTAGGCGCGCAGCACCTTCGTCACCGCACCGGTGAGTTCGTTGAAGATCAGCGAGCCGAACTCGAAGTCCGAACGCCAGCCGTCCGGCACGCGGTACTCGTCGCTGGTCGGCAGGCCGAGCTCGCCCGCGTCGAGGCCGCTGCGCTGCCACGTCTTGTAGATCTCGCCGAGCACCGTCCACACGCCGCCGTTCGGCGAGGTGTAGATGGCGCCGTTGACGAACTCGGCGCGCTCGTAGCCTGCCTTGGCGGGCAGGATCCCGGACACGGCGGTCCCCAGACGGCCGGTCTCGCCGCCCTCGGCGATCCACTTCTGCGCCAGCGGCGAGTTGTCGGTGAGCCGGATCAGCTCTCCGACCAGGTCCGCGACCTTCTCGGCCGAGCCGGTGTCGGGCAGGCGGTCCGCCGATCCGGTGGCCGGGGCCCCCGCGTCGACGTCGGGCAGCTGCGCGCGCGGACTGTCGGTGACGAGGTCGGACGAGTCGTCGCTCGGGGTGCTGGGCGTGGTGTTCTGTCCGGCCGCGGTGGCCGCGGCGATGTCACGGATCTCGTCCATCTTCGCGTAACCGGAGTCGCCGGGGCAGCTGGTGTTGCCGACGTCGCGGTGCGCGAAGATGATCGGCAGGTCCACGGCCGCGCCCTGCGGGTACGGGGTGAACGACGTGCCCTCCGAGTACATGGTGGTCTCGCCCTTGGGGTCGAGACCGGCCTTGGCGAGCCGCCAGCCGAGGAAGCGGCCCACCGCGTCGACCGTGGCCTTCGGCGGTTCGACGTTGGAGAAGTCGCCCATCATCGCGATGCCGACGGTGTTCTCGTTGAAGCCGCCGGCGTGCGCGCCCTGCACGGGCTTGTCCAGGCCGCCGGCGCGGCCCTCGAAGATCTGGCCGTAGCGGTCGACGAGCACGTTGTAGCCGACGTCGCACCAGCCCAGGGTCTGGGCGTGGTAGGCGTAGATGGCCCGCACGATCTCCGCCGATTCGGCCTTGGAGTAGTCGTTGCTGCCGGCGGTGTGGTGCACGGTGGCGCCGCCGAGCTCGTCGTCGTAGGTGGCGTCCTGGCAGCGGATGGACTCGTCGGCGCCCCACTGGGCTCGGGTGATCACCTTCGGTCCGGACCCTCCGACCGGACCGGCGATGTCCTCGAGCGCGGCGTCGGCGCTGCTCGACCCCGGGTTGATGAGCACGGCGCTGACGTCGTCGGCGGCGGCCCGCGCGGGTTCCTGGGCGTGCAACGGCCGTGACGACGACGCCGGCGCATAGCCCAGCTCCGGCTGGGCCGGAGCGGGCGCCGGTGCAGGGGCGGGTGCGGCCGGCGGCGCGGCCGGGGCGGGAATCTCGGCGCCGGCGAGCGTCGGTTCGGGCGCCGGGCGCGGAGTGAGCAGCACCTGCACGGCCTTGGTGGCACCGACGTAGATCGGTTCGGTGCCGGCCCGCTCGTCGGGGGTCCGGTCGGAGCGGCTCGTGTCGATCGGTTCGGTGGCCGTCCACGGTCCCCAGCTGCCGTCGTCGCGCTGGGCCCGGATGCGTGCGTCGGTGTCGGCGACGTCCTTCGCGGCCAGCGCGATCATGCTGAACGGGGCGTCGCGGGTGAGCTGCTTGACGGTGGCGCCGATGCGATCGACGACGTCGGCGGCTGCGGGTGCGGGCGCCGGGGTGGTCGACGGGGCGGGCGCGGTGATCTCCGGCAGGCCCGCGGCGAGTTCCTTCAGGCTCAGGTCCGGCAGGTTCAGGCCGGTGAGTTCGTGGATCGGGATCACGATGTCGGGCACCGAGGCGAGGACGACCTCGGCGATCTCGGGCGGTACGACGATGGGGACGGACTCGTTGGTGGAGCGGACGTCCGATGTGGTGCTCGTGACGCCGTAGACGGCGAATGGGCTGGCGACGGCCAGGGCGGCGACGGCACCCAGGACGATCGACGGCTTCGGTCGGCGATGCGGCACGGTGCTTCTCCCTGTCGGTGTTCGCGGCGGTCCTCGGCCTCGGCCGGGCGGCGCTCGGCCGAGGCCGAGGAGCCGGCTCGAATCGAACCGAATCCTCCGTCATCCGGACGACCCGAAGTGCGGAACGGCCGAGAATCGTGTGCAACTTGTGATTCTGGTGTTACTGGCGTGGCTGTTGTTGCTTCATTCAGTCACTCTTGCCACACTAGTCGCAGACAACCTTAAGCCTCAACCTGAGCTTGAGGATCCGTCTCGAATGTCCGATACGCGCGGACCTGCGTCCGGGCGGCACACGGTGCGAGAACGAGGGAGTGCAGCGCATGCCACGAAAGTCCATCCGCCGGACCCATCGCCGGCGGCGTCTCGTCGTCGGGCGCCCCCTCCGCAACGGCTGGCGGCCCGCCACGGCCCGCGCCGCGGCGATCGGCCTCGCCCCCGCGCTGCTGGTCGGCGCCGCAATCGGCGGGGTGCTGCACGTGCACGCCGAACCCGACGTCGCCCAGGCCGTGGCCGCCGACACCCCCTTCACCTTCGTGGGCTTCGGTCACGGCCACGGTCGCGGCATGGGCCAGTGGGGCGCCTACGGCTACGCCACCGAGCACGGCTGGTCCGCCGACCGGATCCTCGGTCACTACTACGGCGGCACCACCCTCGGCGCCCTTCCCGAGAACACGATGATCGCGGTCCGGCTCGTCGGGCAGGACGACGCGCCCCTCGACGTGTACTCCGACACCGGGATGACCGTCGCCGGCCGGCAGACCGGGCCGGGCGAGGCCGCCCACCTGACGCCCACCGCGGACGGGGGAGCGGACGTCGTCGTCACCGCCGGTTGTTCCGGCGAGGTGCTGTGGCAGGGCCGCGCCGACCTGCCGTGGGTGGACCCCGTCGACATGGGCGAGGCCCGGCCCGTCGCCGAACACCTCAAGCTCTGCGGCAACAGCGCGCCCTACCGCGGCTCCCTCGGTGTCGTCCTCGACGGCTCCGCGCCGCGCACCGTCAACCGGCTGTCGATGGAGGACTACCTGCTCAGTGTCGTCCCGGCCGAGTCGCTGCCCAGCTGGGCCGACACCGGCGGCGCCGAGGCGCTGCGCGCGCAGGCCATCGCCGCCCGCTCCTACGCCGCGGCGGAGAACCGCTCGCCGCTGTGGCAGACGTGCGACAGCCAGAACTGCCAGGTGTACGCAGGGTCAGCCAAGGAGGACCCGCGCACGAACGAGGCGGTGAACTCGACCCGCGGCACCGTCCTCATGAAGGACGGCAAGGTCGTCGCCAGCGAGTTCTCCGCTTCGACCGGCGGTTACTCCGCCGGCGGCGCCTTCCCGTCCGTCGAGGACCTCGGCGACGCCGTCGCCCCCAACCGGCAGTGGGCCCAGACGATGACCGCCGGCGAGATCGGCACGGCCTTCGGCGTCGGCGAACTGCAGGCCTTCGAGATCGTCGGCCGCAACAACCTCGGCGCCGACGGCGGCCGCGTCACCCACGTGCGCATCGTCGGTGCCGACCGCACGGTCGAGACCACCGGTGCCGAGGCGCGCGCCAAGCTGGGCCTGCGCTCCGACTGGTTCACCGTCCAGGAGGGTGCCGACGCCACGGTTCCGCCGTCCACCCCCGCGCCCGAACCCGGCCCCGAGGTCGGCGACGAACCCTTCGAGACCGGGCAGGGCTCACCCATCGAGGAGAAGTACCTCGAGCTCGGCGGGCACGACGGCACCCTGGGCACCCCGGTCGGGCCGGAGCTCATGCTGCCCGACGAACGCGGCAAGTTCCGCGTCTTCACCGGCGGCATCATCGTCTGGACCCCCGACCTCGGCGCCCAGGTGATCGACGCGAGCATCCTGCGCGAGTGGCTGCCGGGCACCGGCAGCGCCGAGTAGCGTCTCCTCCCCGGCTCACCGGCCGGCCAGCAGATCTGTGAGGGTGCGGCCGGTGAGTTCGACGATCCCCTCCTCGTGGCCGTTCGTCACGAGATTGACGATCAGTCGGTCGATGCCGTGCCGGAGCACCCGGTGATCGAACTCCTCGGCCACCTCCGCCGGTGTGCCCACGAAGTGCCGATCGGTGGCGGCCGCCGATTCGCGCTCCGTGAGCCGGCGGAGGTCGATTCCCCGGGCGAGCAGGAACTGCCGGTGCAGATCGCGGGCGCGATCGCCGTTCTCGTCGATCATCACGTAGCCGAGGTAACTGACGTCCAGGGACGCCGGGTCGCGGCCGAGCTCCGCGCATCG
>NZ_WVTE01000243.1:0-39039 GCF_009939605.1 Rhodococcus sp. YH1
GTCCGACTTCGCGGAGAAGATCGACGCGAACCCGTCGGCCCTGGTCCAGGCGCTGTTCAACCTCGGTGAGATGGTCACGGCCACTCAGTCGGTGAACGACGAGACCCTCGAGCTGCTCGGCTCGGAGATGAACTACAACGTTCAGGTCGTCAGCCCCGAGGACGAGGACCGCGAGCTGCTCGAGTCGTTCGACATCACCTACGGCGAGGACGAGGGCACCGAGGAAGACCTCGTGCAGCGTCCGCCGGTGGTGACCGTCATGGGTCACGTCGACCACGGCAAGACCCGCCTGCTCGACACGATCCGCAAGGCCAACGTCCGCGAGGGCGAGGCCGGCGGCATCACCCAGCACATCGGCGCCTACCAGGTGATGACCCACCTCAACGGCGAAGACCGGCTGATCACCCTCATCGACACCCCGGGTCACGAGGCGTTCACCGCCATGCGTGCCCGCGGCGCGAAGTCGACCGACATCGCGATCCTCGTGGTCGCGGCCGACGACGGCGTCATGCCGCAGACGGTGGAGGCGATCAACCACGCGCAGGCTGCGGACGTGCCGATCGTGGTCGCGGTGAACAAGATCGACAAGGAGGGTGCGAACCCCCAGAAGATCCGCCAGCAGCTCACCGAGTACGGACTGGTCACCGAGGAGTACGGCGGCGACACCATGTTCGTCGACATCTCGGCGAAGCAGGGCCTGAACATCGACCAGCTGCTCGAGGCCGTGCTGCTCACCGCGGACGCGTCCCTCGACCTGCGGGCCAACCCGGACATGGAGGCGCAGGGCGTCGCGATCGAGGCGCACCTCGACCGCGGCCGCGGCCCCGTGGCCACCGTCCTGGTCCAGCGCGGCACGCTGCGCGTGGGCGACTCGATCGTCGCGGGCGACGCGTACGGCCGTGTCCGCCGAATGGTGGACGAGCACGGCGACGACGTCCTCGAGGCGTTCCCGTCGCGTCCGGTCCAGGTCATCGGCTTCACGTCGGTGCCCGGCGCCGGTGACAACCTCGTCGTCGTCGAGGAGGACCGCATCGCACGGCAGATCGCGGACCGCCGCAATGCGCGCAAGCGCAACGCGCTGGCCGCCAAGAGCCGCAAGCGGATCAGCCTCGAGGACCTCGATGCCGCGCTCAAGGAGCACAACGAGCTCAACCTCATCCTCAAGGGCGACAACGCCGGTACGGTCGAAGCCCTCGAGGAGGCCCTCATGGGCATCGAGGTCGGCGACGAGGTGCGCCTGCGGGTCATCGACCGCGGTGTCGGTGGTGTCACCGAGACCAACGTCAACCTGGCCGCCGCGTCGAACGCCGTGATCATCGGCTTCAACGTCCGCGCCGAGGGCAAGGCCACCGAGCTCGCCAACCGCGAGGGCGTCGACATCCGCTACTACTCGATCATCTACCAGGCGATCGACGAGGTGGAGAAGGCCCTCAAGGGCATGCTCAAGCCGATCTACGAGGAGGTCGAGCTCGGCCGCGCCGAGATCCGGGCGATCTTCAAGTCGTCCAAGGTCGGCAACATCGCGGGCTGCATGGTCCAGTCGGGTGTCGTCAAGCGCAACGCGAAGGCCCGTCTGCTCCGCGACAACAACGTGGTCGCCGAGACGGTCACCATCTCGTCGCTGCGGCGCGAGAAGGACGATGTGACCGAGGTGCGGGAAGGCTTCGAGTGCGGTCTGACGGTCACCTACTCCGACATCAAGATCGGTGACGTGATCGAGGCGTACGAGCTGCGCGAGAAGCCGCGCGACTGACGCAGCCGGACACAACCGACGGCCTCGTCGGCGGCGGTGGGCGAGATGATCGCCCGCCGCCGTCGGCGTGCCGGAGGACCGGCACCGGACGACACCGGAGGGTGGATGTATCTCGGGGCACTGGAACTGGACGTCCTGCTCGGTGACGTGCGCTCGCTCAAGCAGAAGCGGTCCGTGATCCGGCCCGTCCTCGCCGAGCTGCGGCGGATGGCGGTCAGCGCCGCCGAGACCGGCGACCAGGACCTCTACCGTCGCGCCGAGATCGGCGTGGCGGTGGCCGCATCGGCGGTGCCCTATCTCAACGAGGTGCTCGACACGTGCGAGCGGCTCGTCGCCGGCCGCCCGGAGTTGCAGCTGCTCTCCGTGCGGCGAAGAATTTTCGGTCCGGAGGACTGACCGGACCGGTGGAACAAACATGTGGTCGCCGCCGGCGGCCGGGGAGAGGAACCGACTGACATGGCCGATCCAGCACGGGCACGTCGACTGGCCAAGCGCATCGCCACGATCGTCGCCACGGCCATCGATCACGAGATCAAGGATCCGCGGCTGGCGTTCGTCACCGTGACCGATGCGAAGGTCACCGCAGATCTGCACGACGCCACCGTCTACTACACGGTCCGCGGCGAGGACCTGGACACCGAACCCGACCTGGCCGCGGCCGCCGCAGGCCTGGAGAAGGCCAAGGGCGTGCTGCGCTCGAAGGTCGGGGCGGGCACCGGGGTGCGGTTCACCCCCACCCTGACCTTCGTCACCGACACCGTGCCGGACACCGCCCGGCACATGGAGGAACTCCTCGAACGGGCACGGGCCGCCGACGAGGAACTCGCCAAGGCCCGCGAGGGCGCCGCTCCCGCCGGCGAGCCGGATCCCTACAAGGAACCACGGGTGCGTCCCGACGACGGTGACGACCTGTAGCGCACCGATGGCCGAGTCGATCCAGGCCGCCACGGCGGTCGATCTGCGCGACGCCGTCGCGCTCCTCGAGGACGCCACCTCGGTGACGATCCTCTGCCACGTCCAGCCCGACGCCGACACCTTCGCCAGCGGCCTGGCACTCGGCACGGTGCTCGAGCGGCGCGGCATTCCGGTGCAGGTGGCGTTCGCGTCGCCGACCGCCGTCCCGGCGTCGATGCGCGACCTGCCCGGCGGGCACCTGCGGGTGCCCGCCGGGCAGGTGCGCCGCGAGGTCGACCTGCTCGTCACCGTGGACTGCGGCACGGCCGGCCGGCTCGGGCATCTCGCGGACCGGCTGGCAGGCGCGAAGCACACCCTGGTGATCGACCACCACCGCTCCAACACCCGGTTCGGCACCCACAATCTGATCGACGAGGCCGCCGAATCCACCACCGCCGTGCTCGCCGAGCTGTTCGACGAGTGGGGCGTGGAGATCGACGCGGACCTCGCCCACTGCCTGTACGCGGGGCTGGTCACCGACACCGGCTCGTTCCGGTGGGGACGCGCCGGGGGACACCGTCTGGCCGAGCGCCTGCTGGCCACCGGCATCGACGGGGCCGCCATCACGCGACGGCTCCTCGACACGCACCCCTTCGGGTGGCTGCCGATGCTGTCGCGGGTGCTCGCGTCGGCGACGCTCGTTCCCGACGCCGCCGGCGGACGCGGACTCGTCCACGCGACGGTGCTGCGCGCCGATTCGGCGCACCTCGGCGCCGAGGAGGTCGAAAGCGTCATCGACATCGTCCGGACCACCGCCGAAGCGGAGGTCGCCGCCGTGTTCAAGGAGTGCGGCCCGGACGTGTGGACGGTATCGCTGCGCTCGAAGAACGCCGTCGACGTCTCCGTCGCCGCCACCGCCCTCGGCGGAGGTGGGCATCGGTTCGCATCCGGATACACCGCGTACGGCGACCGCGACCGGGTCGTCACGGCGCTGCGCGCGGCCCTGGACTGACGGTGCCGGCGCCGCAACCGCGGGACACCGCCGGCCCGGAACCGGACGCGCCCCCGCAGGTCGTCCCCGAGGCCACCGCCCGGCGCATCCTCGGGCTCACGGTGCCGGCCCTCGGGGTGCTCGCCGCCGAGCCGCTGTACCTCCTGTTCGACATCGCCGTCGTCGGCCGGCTCGGCGCGCTCGCGCTCGCGGGCCTCGCCATCGGCGGCCTCGTCCTCGCCCAGGTCAGCACCCAGCTGACCTTCCTGTCCTACGGGACCACGGCCCGCGCCGCCCGCCTCCACGGCGCCGGCCGGCGCGACGCCGCCGTCGCCGAGGGTGTGCAGGCCACCTGGCTCGCGCTCGGTGTCGGCACCGCGATCCTGCTCGTCGGGCAGGTACTGGCGGAACCGGTGGCCGCGCTGATCGCCGGGGACCCGGAGATCGCCGACGCCGCGGTGTCGTGGCTGCGGGTCGCCCTGTTCGGCGCACCGCTGATCCTCGTCGGGCTCGCCGGCAACGGCTGGATGCGAGGCGTGCAGGACACCGCCCGCCCGCTGCGGTACGTGCTCGCCGGGCTCGCGCTCTCGGCGGTGCTGTGCCCGGTGCTCGTGCACGGCCTGCTCGGCGCCCCCCGCTGGGAACTCGCCGGTTCCGCCGTCGCCAACGTCGCCGGACAGGGTGTCTCCGCGGCCCTGTTCGTCGGGGCACTGCTCCGGGCCGGTGTGCCGCTGCGGCCTCGTCGCGCGGTGATCGTGGCGCAGTTGCGCCTCGGCCGCGATCTGATCGCCCGCAGCCTCGCCTTCCAGGCGTGCTTCCTGTCCGCGGCCGCGGTGGCGGCCCGCTTCGGTGCCGCGGCCGTCGCGGCGCACCAGGTGGTGCTGCAGCTGTGGAACTTCGTCGCGCTCACCCTCGACTCGCTCGCCGTCGCCGCGCAGGCCCTGGTGGGTGCGGCGCTCGGGGCGGGGGCCCGGTCCGGCGCGAAGCGCCTGGCCTGGCGGATCACCGCCTGGTCCACGGTGTTCGCCACCGGCCTGGCCCTGGCGTTCCTGCTCGGCGGCGACGTGATCCCGGCGCTGTTCACCGACGACCCGGCGGTCCTCGAGCAGATCGACGTCGCCTGGTGGTTCTTCGTCGCGCTCATGCCCGCCGCCGGAGTGGTGTTCGCGCTCGACGGGGTGCTGCTCGGCGCCGGTGACGCCGCCTTCCTGCGCACCGCCACGCTCGCGTCCGCGCTGTTCGGCTTCCTGCCCGTCGTCTGGTGCTCGCTGGTGTGGGGCTGGGGGCTCGCGGGTATCTGGACGGGGCTTACGGTGTTCATCGTGTTCCGCATGGCGGCCGTGGTCTGGCGGACCCGGTCGGGGCGGTGGGCCGTCGCCGGTGCGGACCGGCAGATCCGGCGCGAGACGGTACGGGACGAGACAGAAGGGCAGGACCGGTGACGGGGAAACTCTGGGCGGTCAGCGACATCCACGTCGGGCATCGAGGCAATCGCCCCGTCACCGAGGATCTGCACCCCGAATCCCCGGACGACTGGTTGATCGTCGCCGGCGACGTCGCCGAGAAGTCCGACGACATCCGCTGGGCGCTGTCGCTGCTGCGCAGCCGTTTCGCCAAGGTGATCTGGGTTCCCGGCAACCACGAGCTGTGGACCACCGCCAAGGACCCGGTGCAGATGCACGGTGCCGCCCGGTACGACTACCTCGTGACGATGTGCCGCGAACTCGACGTGCTCACCCCGGAGGACCCGTATCCCGTGTGGCACGGGGAGGGTGGGCCGGTGACGCTCGTGCCGATGTTCCTGCTCTACGACTACTCGTTCCTGCCCGAGGGCACCACGACGAAGGCCGAGGGCCTGGCGCTCGCCCGCGAACGCAACGTCGTCGCCACCGACGAGTTCCTCCTCTCACCCGACCCGTACGTCACCCGCGACGTGTGGTGCCGCGTGCGGCTCGACGACACCCGCAAGCGCCTCGACGCCCTCGACCCGGCGCTGCCGACGGTGCTGATCAACCACTTCCCACTGGTCCGCGAACCCACCCGGATGCTGTTCTACCCGGAGTTCTCCCTCTGGTGTGGCACCACCGAGACCGCCGATTGGCACCTGCGCTACCGCGCGTTGTGCGCCGTGTACGGACACCTGCACATCCCGCGCACCACGTACTACGACGGCGTCCGCTTCGAGGAGGTCTCCCTCGGCTACCCACGGGAATGGCAGCGCCGGGGTCTGCCCGAGCCGCTGCTGCGCCAGATCCTGCCGGTGCCGGAGTATCCGCCGGGATCGCTGAACAAGTGGGGCGGGCACTTCCGGGTGACCCCCGAGATGGAAGCCGAAGTCGAGAAGATGCGTGCTGAGCGCGCTGCACAGAACACGCGCACTGGGGAGCTGCGATGACCGACCCGACGACCTCGACCCGCACCGGGCTGATCACCCGGATCCTGCCCGACGGCATCGCCGCCGCGGAGTTGTTCGAGGACCCGCCCGGCCTGCGGCCGCACCCGCAGGAGGAGGCGCTCGTCGCCCGTGCGGTGGACAAGCGGCGACGGGAGTTCGCGGGGGCGCGGCACTGCGCGCGGCTCGCCATGCGGCAGCTCGGGATGGAGCCCGGGCCGGTGCTCAAGGGCGACAAGGGGGCGCCCGTATGGCCGCGGGGAGTCGTCGGCAGCCTCACCCACTGCGACGGTTACCGCGGCGCCGTCCTGGCCTACGCGCTGCAGGTGCGGTCGCTGGGGATCGACGCGGAGCCGCACGGTCCCCTGCCCGACGGGGTGCTCGAGGCGGTGTCCCTGCCGCAGGAGCGCACCTGGCTCGCCGGCACCGGGCCGAGCCTGCACTGGGACCGCCTGCTCTTCTGTGCCAAGGAGGCCACCTACAAGGCGTGGTTCCCGCTCACCGGGCGCTGGCTGGGCTTCGAGGACGCCCACATCACGTTCGAGCGCGACGGCGCGGCCACCGTACCGGGCGCGGCCGCGTCGGGCACGTTCCGTTCCGACCTGCTCGTACCCGGCGACACCCGCGACGGTGCGCCGCTGTCGGCGTTCGACGGGCGGTGGTTGATCGCCGACGGGCTGGTGCTCACCGCGATCGTCGTGCACTGACACCGGGGCCGCCGCGGCAGGTGGCAGAATCGGGCCCCGTGTCTGCCTCCGAGAACCCCGCCCTTGCCCGTGCCGGCCTGCTCGTCGTCGACAAGGACCCGGGTATGACCAGCCACGACGTGGTGGCCCGCTGCCGGCGGCTGCTCGGCACCCGCAAGGTCGGTCATGCCGGCACCCTCGACCCGATGGCGACGGGCGTGCTCGTGCTCGGGGTGGAGCGCGCGACGAAGATGCTGGGCCTGCTCGCCCTCACCACCAAGGCGTATTCGGCGACGATCCGGCTCGGGCAGAGCACCGTCACCGACGACGCCGAGGGTGAGGTGCTCGCGACCACCGACGCCTCCGCCGTCGCGGACGAGGCGATCGCGGCGGCCGTCGCCGCGCTCACGGGGGAGATCTCCCAGGTGCCCGCCAGTGTCAGCGCGATCAAGATCGACGGCAAGCGCGCCTACGCCCGGATGCGCGAGGGGGAGACCGTCGAGCTCGCGGCCCGGCCGGTCACGGTCTCGCGGTTCGAGGTGCTGTCCCGGCGGACCACCTCGGACGGGTTCGTCGATCTCGACGTCGAGGTGGAGTGCTCGTCCGGCACCTACATCCGGGCGCTGGCCCGGGATCTGGGGGCCGCCCTGGGCGTCGGCGCGCACCTGACGGCGCTGCGGCGCACCCGGGTCGGCCCGTTCGGGCTCGAGCACGCCCGCACGCTCGCCCAGCTCGAGGAGAGCCCGGCCGTGAGCCTGGACATCGATGCAGCCGTCCGCACCGCGTTCCCGTGCCGCGACGTCACCGCGGCGGAGGCGGAACTGCTGGCGAACGGCCGGTGGCTGGATCCGGTGGGGATTCCCGGCGTGTACGCGGCGATCGACCCGTCCGGCCGGGCCGCGGCGCTGCTGCAGGAGAAGGGCAAGCGGGCCTCGGCAGTGTTCGTCGTGCGCCCGGCCACCATGTAGCGGTGTGTCCTTCGGGCTGCTCCCGCCGCCCGAAGGACACACCGGCGGCGCGGCCGCCTACACCAGCCAGATCGCGTCGGCCGCGGGATGCCCGAGGTCGACCGTGGTGCCGCCGTCGCCGCCGATACGGACCGAGACGGTGCCCGCGAAGTCGCGGCGTTCGACGACCCGGATGTCGGTGTCGAGGGCTATGCCCACGTCGTCGAAGTAGCGCAGCATCGCCGGGTCCGCGTCCGAGATGCGGGCGACGCGGCCGTGCTCGCCGTCGACGAACGCGCTGAGCTGCCGGGCCGGGGGAGTGGGGATCGTACCGTCGTCCGCCGGGATCGGGTCGCCGTGCGGGTCCCGCTCGGGATGGCCGAGCTTGGCGTCGATGGCGGTGACGAGCCGGTCGGAGACGGCGTGCTCGAGGACCTCGGCCTCGTCGTGCACCTCGTCCCAGCCGTAGCCGAGTTCCTGGACCAGATACGTCTCGAGCAGACGGTGCTTGCGGACCATGGCCACGGCGGCGGCGCGCCCGGAGTCCGTGAGGGAGATCGCGCCGTAGCGGGCGTGGTCGACGAGGCCCTGATCGGCGAGCTTGCGGACGGCCTCGGAGACGGTCGACGCCGACACTCCGAGCTTCTCCGCGAGCAGCTTCGTCGAGACCTTCTCCCCCGACCATTCCCGCACGGTCCAGATGATCTTGAGGTAGTCCTGCGCGACCGGCGTCAGCGTGTCCGCCGTCGCCACCTCGGTCGTCCCGCTTCTCTCGCCCACGGGGACAGCTTAGGCAAGTCTCACCGCGGATTCATCCGCGTCGCGCAGCCGTGCCCGCCGCCGCAGCGCCCCGGTGATCAGTCCCTGGTGCGGCGAGAAGAGGTAGGCCACCGTGAACACGACGGCCTGCGCCAGGACGACGACACCGCCGGTGGAGGCGTCGGTGTAGTAGCTGACGTACACCCCGGCCGCCGATGTCAGCGCGGCCAGGGTGGGGGCGAGCACCAGCATCCGCGACAGCCGTTCGGTGAGCAGGTACGCCGTCGCACCGGGGATGATCAGCATCGCCACGACGAGGATCACCCCGACGGCCTGGATGGCGGCGACGATGGTGACCGCGAGGAGAGCGAGCAACAGGGCGGACAGCCGGGCCGGGGAGATCCCGAGGGCGTGGGCCTGCCCCCGGTCGAACGCGAACAGGGTCAGGTCGCGGCGCTTGGCGATCAGCACGACGAGCACCACCACCGCGAGGGCGGTGACCTGCCACATGTCCTCGGTGGCCAGGCCCAGCAGGTTGCCGAAGAGCACGTGGTGCAGGTCCACCTGGCTCGGGTTCTTGGAGATCAGGACGACGCCGAGGGCGAACAGCGTCGTGAACACCACGCCGATCGCGGCGTCCTCCTTGACCTTGGTGGTGCTGCGCACGAGCCCGATCAGGGCGACGGCGGCCCCGGCGAACAGCAACGCGCCCAGGGCGAACGGTGCCCCCACCAGGTAGGCCAGCACCACCCCCGGCAGCACGGCGTGGGAGACGGCGTCGCCCATCAGCGACCAGCCGATGAGGACGAGCCAGCAGCTGAGCAGGGCACACACGACCGTGGCGGCCACCGCGACGACGAGCGCACGCTGCATGAAGCCGTACTGCAGCGGTTCGACGATCAGTTCGACGAGGTTCACCGCGCCTCCTGGGGAACGTAAGGGGTCGGCACCAGCGGGTCGACGCCGAAGGCGCGGGCGAGGTTCTCCGGCCGGAGCACCTCCTCCGGGGCGCCGTGCACGAGGATGCGACGCTGCAGCAGCGCGGCCTCGTCGCACAGCGTCGACAGCCCGGCGAGGTCGTGGGTGGCGACGAGGACCGTGTGCCCGGAGCCGGCGAGGTCCCGGATCACGCCGGTCAGCGCCGCCTCGGTGCGCTTGTCCACCCCGGCGAACGGCTCGTCGAGCAGCAACAGGGGAGCGCCCTGGGCGATGGCGCGGGCGACGAAGACCCGCTTGCGCTGACCGCCCGAGAGCTGCCCGATCTGCCGCTGCTCGTAGCCGGCCATGTCGACGCGTTCGAGCGCGGCCCGGACCGCGGCGTGGTCGGCAGGCCGCGGCCGGCGCAGCCAGTTCTGGTGGCCGTAGCGGCCCGTCATCACGACTTCGCCCACGCTGATGGGGAAGTCCCAGTCGACGGCCTCGCTCTGCGGCACGTACGCGACGGCTCCGGCCTTGCGGGCGGTGACGGTGTCGGCGCCACCGATGGACACGGTGCCGGCGCTCGGCCGCACGATGCCCATGATCGCCTTGAAGAGGGTCGACTTGCCCGAGCCGTTGGTGCCGACGAGCCCGCACACCCGGCCGGTGGCGAGGGTCAGGTCGACGCCGTCGAGCGCGGTGACGGTGCGGTAGTGCACGCTCAGGCGGGAGACGGCCAGTGCGGGGGCGGGTGTCGCGGTCATGGGCGCAGCCCTTCGGTGATGGTGCGGACGTCGTGCCGGAGCAGCTCGAGGTAGGTCGGCACGGGGCCGTCCGGCTCGGAGAGCGAGTCGACGTACAGGGTTCCGCCGAACCGGGCACCGGTGTCCTCGGCGACCTGCCGCTGGGCCTTGTCCGAGACGGTGGACTCACAGAACACGGCGGGCACGGCGTTGGCCCGGACGAAGTCGACCGTACGGGCGATCTGCTGGGGGGTGCCCTGCTGGTCGGCGTTGACCGCCCACAGGTACGCCTCGCTCAGGCCGGCGTCGCGGGCCAGGTAGCTGAAGGCGCCCTCGCAGGTGACCAGCGCTCGGTGATTCGGCGGCAGCACGGCCAGGTCGGCGACGAGCTGTTCGTGCACCGCCTGCAGTTCGGCGCGGTACGCCGCGGCGTTGGCGGCGTAGTCGGAGGCGTGCTCGGGGTCGAGCTCGGCGAACGCGGCGGCGATGTTGTCGACGTACGTCTGGGCCGCCAACGGGGACATCCACGCGTGCGGGTTGTGCCGCCCCGCGTAGGCGTCCTCGCCGATCGGCAGCGGCGGCACGCCCTCGCTGAGGACGGCGTGGGCGGCCTCGGTGTCGGCGAGGAACTGTTCGAACCAGCGCTCGAGGCCCAGGCCGTTGTCGAGGACGAGGTCGGCCCGGGTGGCGTAGCGCAGGTCGCCCGGGGTGGGCTCGTAGCCGTGGACCTCGGCACCGACCTTGGTGATCGACTCGACCCGCAGGTGTTCCCCGGCGACGTTGCGGGCCATGTCCGCGAGCACCGTGAAGGTGGTCAGCACCAGGGGGCGGTCGTCGTCGGAACTCTGCGCCGAGCTGCAGCCCGCCAGGATCGCCGTGGCCGCGAACGCCACGGCGATTTTGCGGAGTCCAACGAAAATGTTCGGCATACCGAAATTATGGCGGTGTGCCGTCGGCGTTGTCCATGCGACGCCCCGGGCGAGCCGGAGATGACCGTCCGGCCGCCGGGTCGTAGGCTGCGCTTGTGCAGAGATGGCGAGGTCTCGACGAAATTCCCGCGGATTGGGGTCGTTGTGTCCTGACGATCGGGGTGTTCGACGGTGTGCACCGCGGGCACCAGCAGCTGATCGCGCGGGCAGTGAAGTCGGCGAAGGAACGCGGCACAGCCAGCGTCCTGATGACGTTCGACCCGCACCCGATGGAGGTCGTGCGGCCGGGCAGTCACCCGGCGCAGCTCACGACCCTCGCGCGGCGGGCAGAACTGGCCGAGGAGCTCGGCATCGACGTCTTCTGCGTCATGCCGTTCACCCCCGAGTTCATGAAGCTGTCCCCGGAGCGGTACGCCCACGAGATCCTCGTCGAGCGGCTCCACGTCGCCGAGGTCGTCGTGGGCGAGAACTTCACCTTCGGCAAGAAGGCCGCCGGCAACGTCGACCTGCTGCGCACCATCGGCGAGCGCTTCGGCTTCGCCGTTCAGGGCCTGACCTTGCTCAGCGAACATGCGGTGACGTTCTCCTCCACCTACATCCGCTCGTGCGTCGACGCCGGCGACGTCGCCGCCGCGGCCGACGCGCTGGGCCGCCCGCACCGCGTCGAGGGCGTCGTGGTGCACGGGGACGGCCGCGGCCGCGATCTCGGCTTCCCCACCGCGAACGTCGCGCCGCCCATGTACTCGGCCATCCCCGCGGACGGCGTCTACGCCTGCTGGTTCACCGTCCTCGGCCCGGGCACCGGGGGGCTCGGCACCGTCACGCCGGGGGAGCGGTACCTCGCGGCGGTGTCGGTGGGCACCAATCCGACCTTCTCCGGGCGCACCCGCACCGTGGAGGCGTTCGTCCTCGACGAGGAGGCCGACCTGTACGGCCAGCACGTCGCGGTCGACTTCGTCGAGCGGCTGCGCGGCATGGAGCGGTTCGAATCGGTGGAGGCCCTCATCTCGGCGATGCACCGCGACGCCGAGCGGGCCCGCGAGGTGCTCGAGCGCACTCGCGGCTAGGGCCGTTCCGGTCCGGGCCCCGCCCGGATCGGGGACAATTCCCGGTGTGTCGATACGTCAGTGGCGACACGCGCGCCTGACCTGGGCGGACGCCGCGAACTATCACGAGTCGAAATCGGACCGGCCGACCGACTGGTCCGCCTTCGTCGTGTTCGACGAGCGGGACGGTGCGATCCGCGGCCCCGAGGACGCGTCCGCTCACCTGCGCTCCCGGGCGCATCTGCTGACCGTGCTGGACCGGCGGGTCGTCGAGGCGCCCGGCCGGCTGGACTATCCGTACTGGGTGCGGGCGCAGCTGCCGCCCGAGGAGCGCATCGAGTACCACGAGTGGGCCGGCGGCTCGTTCACCGCGTGCATCGACGCCATCGCGGACCTGTGCGCGGACCCGCTGGACGTCCGGCGGCGCGCGTGGTGCCTGCACGTCTTCGTCGCGGTGTCCGACCCGGACGATCCGGGCGCGACCGTGACGGTCGTCGTGCTGCAGGTCAGTCACGCCGTGATGGCAGGCTCGGCGCTGCCCGCCTTCCTCGGCGCGCTGTTCGGCGCGGACGGGCAACCGCTGCGCGTTCCCGGCCTGCCGCCGGCCGCGGCGCGACCGCAGCACGTCGCCGCCGCGGTCTCGGGTGTGGCGCGCTTCGCCCGCTGGTACCTGCGGCTCGGCTACCTGACGCTCGGCGCGGTCCTGGTGCGGCGCGCGGCGTCGGCGCGGTCCGCGGACGCCCCGACGGTCCCGTCCCCGGCGGCGCGGCCCGCAGCGGTGCTCGCCGGGGCGCCCGGGCCCGACCGGGTGATCCGGATCGTGCGGCCCGACCTGGGCAGTCTCGTCGGCCGGACCTACACCGTGACGGCCATGGGCCTGGCAGCGGTGTCCCTCGCGATGCAGCGTTACTTCGGCGAGCGCGGCCGGCCCGTCGTCGGCGCCCACGTCGCGGTTCCGGTCGCGGTCGGCGCGGCCGGTGCCGCGCTGGGCGTCAATCGGCTGACCGCCGCGATCGTTCCGTTGTGTACCGAGGTCGCCGATCCCCGCGACCGGGTGGCGGCCGTGGCCGACGCGCTCGCCGGCGAACGGCGGGTCGCGACGTCCCCCGAGGTGCTGCACCGCCTCGCGGGTGCGGGCGCGGTGCCGTATCCGCTGTACCGCCGGGCGGCGGACCGGCGCGACCGTGCGGCGGCGGGCGGGTTCGCGGCACCCGCCGAGACCGCGGTCACCAGTGTCGACTGTGGCGCCGACACCGGCTGGACCTACCACGGCGGAACGTTCCGTTTCGTCGCGGGCATCCAGTCCCTCCGCCCGGGGATGGGTCTGGTGCACTCCTTCAGCCGGGCCGGCGAAGCGTTCGCCGTCACGGTCATGAGCTCGCCGCTGCTGATGCCGGATCTCGATCGGTACGCGACCCTCCTCGAGGAGGCGTTCGCCGAGGTGATCGAGGCCACCGGAGGCCGCCGATCCGGCACCGGATCCCGCGGCTGAGGGTGGCCGGGGCCGGCACCTGCCCCTCTGGTACGCTCATCCGCTGGTGTGTGCTGCGGTTCGCGGTGGCCGCACCGACGGGCATCGGCCCGTTCCACGAAGCGCGCGGACGTCATCGATCAGGAGTATCCCAGTGGCATTGACCACCGAGCAGAAGAAGCAGATCCTCGGCGAGTACGGCCTCCACGAGACCGACACCGGATCGCCCGAGGCGCAGGTCGCGATGCTCACCAAGCGCATCCAGGACCTGACCGAGCACCTGAAGCAGCACAAGCACGACCACCACTCCCGCCGCGGCCTGCTGCTGCTGGTCGGTCGTCGTCGCCGGCTGCTCAAGTACGTCGAGAAGGTCGACGTCAACCGCTACCGTTCGCTGATCCAGCGTCTGGGTCTGCGCCGATAGGAGCGCGGCGAAGCGACGACGCGATCTGCGTTCGCTGATCTTTCCGATAGCCAACGAGGCAATGCTTAGACTGAGCCTCGTTGGCTATCGGTGGTTTGGCCGCTGCGCGGCCGGAGGTGGGTGACGTGCCCACCGGACACCGGCAGCGGCACCCGCGGACGGCGACACCGCCCGCGGAACCGTATGCACCGACGGTGTCGGTCTTCGGTAGTGACCTTCCGGACCCGGTCCGGACGGTTTCGATCGACGACCGCCTCCGCACGCTCGGCCCGTGAGACGCGGGCACGGGCGATCGGTGCGCAGCCGCAGCCACGAGGGTTGTGGCGCCCGCGCGGGTACGGCGAAGACGAGAGGGAAGAGAAGAGTAGAGATGACCAGCAATTCAGCAGTCGAGGTCGACGAGGGCGTGTTCGAGTCCGTCGCAGTCCTCGACAACGGGTCCTTCGGCACCCGCCAGATTCGTTTCGAGACCGGCCGCCTCGCCCAGCAGGCCGCCGGCTCCGTCGTCGCGTACCTCGACGACGAGACCATGCTGCTGTCGGCGACGAGCGCCAGCAAGCAGCCCAAGGAGCACTTCGACTTCTTCCCGCTGACGGTGGACGTCGAGGAGCGCATGTACGCCGCGGGCCGCATCCCCGGCTCGTTCTTCCGTCGCGAGGGCCGGCCCTCCACCGACGCGATCCTGACCTGTCGCCTCATCGACCGGCCGCTGCGCCCGTCCTTCGTCGACGGCCTGCGCAACGAGATCCAGGTCGTGGTGACGGTGCTCAGCCTGAACCCGAACGACCTGTACGACGTCGTCGCGATCAACGCCGCGTCGGCGTCCACCCAGATCGCCGGCCTGCCGTTCTCCGGCCCGGTCGGCGGCGTGCGGGTCGCGCTGATCACCTCCGAGGAGAACAAGACCGGCCAGTGGGTCGCGTTCCCGACGGTCGAGCAGCTCGAGAACGCCGTGTTCGACATGGTGGTCGCGGGTCGCATCGTGGGTGGCGGCGACAACCCCGACACCGCCGACGTCGCGATCATGATGGTCGAGGCCGAGGCCACCGAGAACGTCGTCGAGCTGGTCGCCGGCGGTGCGCAGGCGCCGACCGAGACCGTCGTCGCCGAGGGTCTCGAGGCCGCCAAGCCGTTCATCGCGCGGCTGTGTATCGCCCAGCAGCAGCTCGCCGCCGCGGCCGCGAAGCCCACCGGTGACTTCCCGCTGTTCCCGGCCTACGAAGCCGACGTGTACGAGGCCGTCGAGGCCGCCGCGTCGACCAAGCTGGCCGAGGCGCTGACCATCGCCGGCAAGCAGGAGCGCGACGAGCGGACCGACGAGGTCAAGGTCGAGGTCCTCGAGCAGGTGGCCCCCAACTTCGAGGGCCGTGAGAAGGAGATCGGCGCGGCGTTCCGCTCGCTCACCAAGAAGCTGGTCCGCCAGCGGATCCTGCGGGACAAGTTCCGCATCGACGGCCGCGGCATCACGGACATCCGCGCCCTGTCCGCCGAGGTCGCGATCGTGCCCCGGGCCCACGGCTCGGCGCTGTTCGAGCGTGGCGAGACCCAGATCATGGGTGTCACCACGCTGGACATGGTGAAGATGGCGCAGCAGATCGATTCGCTCGGTCCCGAGACCAGCAAGCGGTACATGCACCACTACAACTTCCCGCCGTACTCCACCGGTGAGACCGGCCGCGTCGGCTCGCCGAAGCGCCGCGAGATCGGCCACGGCGCCCTCGCCGAGCGGGCCCTGATCCCGGTCCTGCCCAGCCAGGAGGAGTTCCCCTACGCGATCCGTCAGGTCTCCGAGGCGCTCAGCTCGAACGGCTCCACCTCGATGGGTTCGGTGTGTGCCTCGACGCTGTCGCTGCTCAACGCCGGTGTGCCGCTCAAGGCCCCGGTCGCGGGCATCGCGATGGGCCTGGTCTCCGACGAGGTCGACGGTGAGACCCGCTACGTCGCGCTGACCGACATCCTCGGCGCCGAGGACGCGTTCGGTGACATGGACTTCAAGGTGGCCGGCACGAAGGATTTCGTCACCGCGCTGCAGCTCGACACCAAGCTCGACGGGATCCCGTCGCAGGTGCTCGCCGGGGCGCTGTCGCAGGCGCACGACGCCCGCGCCACCATCCTCGAGGTGATGGCCGAGGCCATCGAGACCCCGGACGAGATGAGCCCGTTCGCGCCCCGGATCACCACCATCAAGGTGCCGGTCGACAAGATCGGCGAGGTCATCGGCCCCAAGGGCAAGATGATCAACTCGATCACCGAGGAGACCGGCGCGAACATCTCCATCGAGGACGACGGCACGGTGTACGTCGGTGCCGCCGACGGCCCGTCCGCGCAGGCCGCGATCGACAAGATCAACGCCATCGCGAACCCGCAACTGCCGAAGGTGGGCGAACGCTTCCTGGGCACCGTGGTCAAGACCACGGCGTTCGGCGCGTTCGTCTCGCTGCTGCCGGGCCGCGACGGCCTGGTGCACATCAGCAAGCTCGGCAACGGCAAGCGCATCGCCAAGGTCGAGGACGTCGTCAACGTGGGCTCGAAGATCCGCGTGGAGATCGCCGACATCGACAACCGGGGCAAGATCAGCCTGGTGCCGGTGCCCGACGAGGACACCGCCGACGCTTCGGGCGAGACACCCGAGGCTCCCGCGGCCGAGGACACGCAGCAGTAGTCCGGCCTCCGAGTCGCACCGCGGCCCCGCACCCTCGGAAGGTGCGGGGCCGCGGCCGTGTTTCCGGGGGAAGGCACGCGTCGGGCATCGGCCGGGTCGCGCCCCGGGGTCCGGGACATTCGCCCCGGCGTGACCGGATCGTTGTACTGTGTTGACGCACAATGTGTTCGGTGACTCCACGTGCCGTATTCCGGGGCGGAACCGTTCGCATGTCCCCACCGCCGGCCCGCCGTGCACCTTTTCCCTCAAAGCGGCTCGCTCGTTGCCTGAGGGTGGTTCTCTGGGGACGTGAACACCGCAACGGAGCGTGTCCCCGGTTCCGGCCGGGGACTGAACCTGGCGCTGGCCACCTGGGTTTCCGCCATCAATTTCTGGGCCTGGAACATGATCGGCCCGCTGTCCACCACCTACGCGGGTGAGCTGTCCCTCAGCAGCTCGCAGGCGTCGATGCTGGTCGCGACGCCGATCCTGGTCGGTTCGCTCGGCCGCATCGCCGTCGGTTCGCTCACCGACCGCCACGGCGGACGGATCATGTTCATCGCGATCTCCCTCCTGTCGATCCTGCCCGTGATCGCAGTGGGTTTCGCGGCCGAGGCCGGGTCGTACCCGCTCCTGCTGGTCTGCGGGTTCTTCCTCGGCATCGCGGGCACGATCTTCGCGGTCGGAATCCCGTTCGCGAACAACTGGTACGAACCCGCCCGCCGCGGCTTCGCCACGGGTGTTTTCGGCGCCGGCATGGTCGGCACCGCGCTCTCGGCATTCTTCACCCCACGCTTCGTGAACTGGTTCGGGCTCCTCGCGACGCATGTCATCGTCGCGGCCGCCCTCGCCGTCACCGCCGGCGTGTGCGTCCTCGTGATGCGCAACTCCCCGGACTTCCACCCGAACACCGACCCTGTCGGACCGAAACTTGCTGCGGCACTGAAACTGCGGGTCACGTGGGAGATGTCGTTCCTCTACGCCGTGGTGTTCGGCGGATTCGTGGCCTTCAGCAACTACCTGCCCACCTACATCAAGACCGTCTACGGCTTCTCCGCCGTCGACGCGGGCGCCCGCACCGCGGCGTTCGCCCTCGCCGCGGTGATCGCGCGGCCGATCGGCGGTGCCCTGTCCGACCGGATCGGGCCCAAGCCCGTCGTGCTCGTCTCGTTCGCCGGGACCGCGGTGATGGCCGCCATCGCGATCCTGCAGCCACCGCCGGAGGTGTGGGCGGCCACCGACTTCATCCTGCTCGCGGTCTTCCTCGGCGTCGGCACCGGCGGTGTCTTCGCCTGGGTCGCACGACGGTCCCCCGCGAAGTCCGTGGGATCGGTCACCGGCATCGTCGCCGCGGCCGGGGGGCTCGGCGGCTACTTCCCGCCGCTGGTCATGGGCGCGACCTACGACCCCGCAGACAACGACTACACGGTGGGACTGGCGCTGCTCGTCGTCACCGCCCTCGTCGCCCTGCTCTACACCGCGGTCAAGCTGAGGGCCCACGAGAACGCCGCGCGCGACACACCCGGGGCCGGCACGACCACCACGACGCGACCCGAAGGGAGATGACGTGACAACCCAGCACACCGGCGGTGCCGCTGAAGAGTTGCTGCGCAGCAGCGGACGGTTCTTCACCCCGGGGGAGATCTCCGGAGACGGCCGGACCGTCACCCGCCGCGGCGGACGCGAAGGCGACATCTTCTACCGGGACCGGTGGAGTCACGACAAGGTGGTCCGGTCCACCCACGGCGTCAACTGCACCGGTTCGTGTTCGTGGAAGATCTACGTCAAGGACGGGATCATCACGTGGGAGACGCAGGAAACCGACTACCCCACGGTGGGCCCCGACCGCCCCGAGTACGAACCGCGCGGCTGTCCCCGCGGCGCTGCGTTCTCGTGGTACACGTACTCGCCGACGCGGGTGCGCTACCCGTACGCCCGCGGCGTGCTCGTCGAGATGTACCGCGAGGCCAGGGCGCGGCTCGGCGATCCCGTTCTGGCGTGGGCCGACATCCAGGGCGATCCCGAACGGCGCCGCCGTTACCAGCGGGCCCGCGGCAAGGGCGGCCTGGTCCGCGTGACGTGGGCCGAGGCGACCGAGATGATTGCGGCGGCGCACGTGCACACCGTCCGGGAATACGGACCCGACCGGGTGGCCGGCTTCTCGCCGATCCCCGCGATGTCGATGGTGTCCTTCGCTGCCGGTTCCCGGTTCGTCGAGCTGATCGGCGGCGTCATGACGTCCTTCTACGACTGGTACGCCGATCTTCCCGTCGCCTCTCCGCAGGTGTTCGGGGACCAGACCGACGTGCCCGAATCCGGCGACTGGTGGGACGCGGCCTACCTCATGATGTGGGGATCGAACGTGCCGGTCACGCGCACACCCGACGCGCACTGGATGGCCGAGGTCCGCTACCGCGGCACGAAGGTCGTGACCGTGAGTCCCGACTACGCCGACAACACGAAGTTCGCCGACGAATGGATGCCGTGCGCGGCGGGCACCGACGGCGCGCTGGCGATGGCGATGGGCCACGTGCTGCTGACCGAGTTCTACGTCGAGCAGCGGGTCCCCTTCTTCGTCGACTACGTCCGGCAGTACACCGACCTGCCGTTCCTCGTGAAACTCGAGGAACGCGACGGCCGGCTCGTCCCGGGCAAGAACCTCACCGCGGCCGACCTCGGTCGGGACGTGGAGAACGCGGCGTTCAAGCCGGCGCTGCTCGACGGTGCGACCGACACCGTGGCGGTTCCGCACGGTTCGCTCGGCTACCGGTACGGCGACGACGGCATCGGCAAGTGGAACCTCGATCTGGGCGACCTCGTGCCGGCACTGACCGTCGCGCATCCCGGCGGCATCGCCGGCGAGGACGCGGTGACGGTGCACCTGCCGAGCTTCGACACGGTCGACGGGCACGGGGCGAGCATCGAGCGCGGAGTGCCGGTGCGGCGCGTCGGAGGACACCTGGTGTGCACCGTGTTCGACCTCATGCTTGCGCAGTACGGCGTCTCCCGTCCGGGCCTACCGGGCGTGTGGCCGACCGGCTACGACGATCCCGCCGTCCCCTACACCCCGGCGTGGCAGGAAGGCATCACGGGAGTTCCCGCCGCCCAGGCGATCCGGATCGCGAAAGAGTTCGCGCGCAACGCGGAGGAATCCGGCGGCCGGTCGATGATCATCATGGGTGCCGGCATCTGCCAGTGGTTCCATGGTGACGCGACCTACCGGGCGGTGCTGGCGTTGCTCCTTCTCACCGGGTCGATGGGCCGCAACGGGGGTGGCTGGGCCCACTACGTCGGGCAGGAGAAGTGCCGGCCCGTCACCGGCTGGGCTGCGATGGCGATGGGCACCGACTGGAGCCGGCCGCCGCGGCAGATGGCCGGTACGTCGTACTGGTACGTCCACACCGACCAGTGGCGCTACGACGGGTACCGCGCCGACGCGCTGGCGAGCCCGCTGGGCCGCGGCCGGTTCCGGGACAAGCACACGATGGACGTGATGACCTCCGCGGTCGCGATGGGGTGGACCCCGTTCTATCCGCAGTTCGACCGCAACACCCACGAGATCGCCGACGAGGCGCGGGCTGCGGGCGTGGACATCCCCGCGTACGTCGCCCGGAAACTCGCGAGCGGCGAGGTGAAACTGTCGGTCACCGACCCGGACAACCCGCGCAACTGGCCGCGGGTGCTCAACGTGTGGCGGTCCAACCTGCTCGGCTCGTCCAGCAAGGGCAACGAATACTTCCTGCGGCACCTGCTCGGGACCGACTCGAACATCCAGGGCGTGCCGACCGGTCCGGACCTGCGCCCGCACGACGTCGCCTGGCCGGACGACCTGCCCGAGGGCAAGCTCGACCTGCTGATGTCGATCGACTTCCGGATGACGTCGACCACGCTGTTCTCCGACGTGGTGCTGCCCGCCGCGACGTGGTACGAGAAGGGCGACCTGTCGAGCACCGACATGCACCCCTACATCCACGCCTTCAGTCCCGCGATCGACCCGCCGTGGGAAACGCGTTCCGACTACGAGGCCTTCGGCGCCATCGCGAAGGTGTTCAGCGCGCTGGCGGCGAAGCACCTCGGAACCCGCACCGACATCGTGCTCGGCACACTGCAGCACGACACGCCGGGCGCGATGGCGTATCCGTCGGGCACGGAGAAGGATTGGCGCGTCACCGGGGAGGTGCCGGTGCCGGGCCGGACCATGGGCCCGCTCGCGGTGGTCGAACGGGACTACACCGCGATCGCCGACAAATGGTCGACCCTCGGGCCGCTCGTCGACACCCTCGGCCTGACCACCAAGGGCGTCACGACACGTCCGGTGCAGGAGGTCGCGGAGCTCGCCGCGACGTTCGGTGTGATGAATTCCGGTGCCGGGGAAGGCCGCCCGGCGGTCACGAGCGCCGAACGGATGGCCGATGTCATCCTCGCGCTGTCGGGCACCTCGAACGGCCGGCTCGCCGTCGAGGGCTTCCGTGAACTCGAGAAGCGCACCGGCCGCCGGCTCGTGCACCTCGCCGAGGGCAGCGAGGAACGCCGCATCACCTACGCCGACACCCAGGCCCGGCCGGTCCCGGTGATCACCAGCCCGGAATGGTCCGGCAGCGAGACCGGCGGGCGCCGCTACGCGCCGTTCACGGTGAACATCGAGGAACTCAAACCGTTTCACACGCTCACCGGCCGCATGCACTTCTACGTCGATCACGACTGGATCGAGGAACTCGGCGAGCAGTTGCCGACCTACCGTCCGCCGCTGGACATGTCGCGCCTGTTCGGCGAGCCCGCCGTGGGCAGCGGCGACGGCGTCGGACTGACCGTGCGGTACCTCACCCCGCACTCGAAGTGGTCGATCCACTCCGAGTACCAGGACAACCTGTTCATGCTGTCCCTCTCGCGGGGCGGTCCGACCATGTGGATGAGCCCGGGGGACGCGGCGAAGATCTCGGTGCGTGACAACGACTGGGTCGAGGCCGTCAACCGCAACGGCGTCGTGGTGTGCCGCGCGATCGTCTCGCACCGCATGCCCGACGGCGTCGTGTACGTCTACCACGCGCAGGAACGCACCATCGACGTGCCGCTCACCGAGACCACCGGCACCCGCGGCGGCATCCACAACTCGCTCACGAGGATCCTGATCAAGCCCACCCACCTGGCGGGTGGCTACGCGCAGACGTCGTTCGCGTTCAACTACCTCGGCCCCACCGGAAATCAACGCGACGAGGTGACGGTCGTACGCCGCCGGTCGCAGGAGGTCACGTACTGATGTCGACACCCACGACCACGATCCGGGAAGCGAGGCCGGCATGAAGGTGATGGCCCAGATGGCGATGGTCATGAACCTCGACAAGTGCATCGGCTGCCACACGTGCTCGGTCACCTGCAAACAGGCCTGGACCAACCGCTCCGGCACCGAATACGTGTGGTTCAACAACGTCGAGACCCGGCCCGGCCTGGGATATCCCCGTATGTACGACGACCAGGAACGCTGGCGCGGCGGATGGATCCGCGACCGGAACGGCCGGCTGCGGCTGCGCGACGGCGGCCGGTGGAACAAGCTGTTCCGGATCTTCTCGAACCCGAAGATGCCGGCGATCGGCGACTACTACGAACCGTGGACCTACGACTACGAGAACCTCACCACCGCGCCGCTCGGCGACCAGATCCCCGTGGCGCCGCCGCGCAGCCTGATCAGCGGCAAGCCGATGAAGGTCGAATGGTCGGCGAACTGGGACGACGACCTCGGCGGCTCGCCGGAGATCGTCCCCGCCGACCCGGTGCTGAAGAAGGTCGGCGAGCAGGTCCGGCTCGAACTCGAACAGACCTTCATGTTCTACCTGCCGCGTATCTGCGAGCACTGCCTGAATCCGTCGTGCGTCTCGTCGTGCCCCTCGGGAGCGATGTACAAGCGTGTCGAGGACGGCATCGTTCTCGTCGACCAGGACCGCTGCCGCGGCTGGCGGATGTGCGTGTCCGGCTGCCCCTACAAGAAGGTGTACTTCAACCACAAGACCGGCAAGGCCGAGAAGTGCACGCTGTGCTACCCGCGCGTGGAGGTAGGCCTGCCCACCGTGTGCGCGGAAACCTGCGTGGGCCGGCTGCGGTACATCGGGCTCGTGCTCTACGACGTCGACCGGGTGCTCGAGGCCGCGTCCGTAGAGGACGAGAAGGACCTCTACGAGGCACAGCGGCAGATGCTGCTCGACCCCCACGACCCGGAGGTGATCGCCGGCGCCCGCGCCGAGGGCATCTCCGACGAGTGGATCGAGGCCGCCCAGCGGTCGCCCGTGTACGCGCTGATCAACACGTATCGGGTTGCGCTGCCGCTGCACCCGGAGTACCGCACGATGCCGATGGTCTGGTACGTGCCGCCGCTCTCGCCGGTCGTCGACGCGGTGACCCGCGACGGCCACGACGGCGAGGACATCGGGAACCTGTTCGGTGCGCTCGAATCGCTGCGCATCCCGATCGAGTACCTGGCGGGACTGTTCACGGCGGGCGACACCGACGCCGTCGAAGCGGTGCTGCACCGGCTCGCCGCGATGCGCTCGTACATGCGCGACATCAACCTGGGCCGGGACACGCGGCCGGACATCCCCGACGCCGTCGGCATGACCGAGGAGCAGATGTACGAGATGTACCGATTGCTCGCCCTCGCCAAGTACGACGAGCGGTACGTGATCCCGACCGCCTACGCGGCCGAAGGCCACCAGCTCGAGGAATCCGCCACCGACTGCGCGTTGTCGTTCGAGGGCGGCCCCGGCATGTACGACTCCGGGCCGTTCGGCGAGGCCAGCGGAGGTCCCGTTCCCGTCGCGGTGGAAACCTTCCACGCGCTCCGGCAGCGGCAGACCTCCGAGGGGATGGCGGCGAACGCGTCGAATCCCTCCCGCGTGAACCTGCTCAACTGGGACGGCAAGGGCGTGCCCCAGGGCCTGTTCCCGGCCGGGCATCGAGTCGAGAACCGGGGGAGCGGGCGATGAGGGGGCTGCTGCGCCGTGGCGCGCGCGACACCGCATCGCGGCACCTGCAGCACCGGCTGATCCGGCAGGCGGCGTCGCTGCTGCTGGCGTACCCCGACGAGCGACTGCCGTCCCGTCTCGCGACCGTCGACCGGCTTCTCGGGCACATCACCGGGGAACCGGCGGAGCTGCTGGGCCGGACCCTCGCCGCCCTGCGCGACGGCGATCCCTTCGCCGCGCAGGCCGACTACGTCGACACGTTCGACATGCGCCGGCGCTCGACGATGTACCTCACGTACTGGACCGGCGGCGACACCCGCAACCGGGGCGCGGCGATCCACGCGTTCGCGCAGGCCTACCGCGACGCCGGCGCGGAGCCACCGCCCGGGGAGGCGCCCGATCACCTCCCGGTGGTGCTCGAATTCGCCGCGACCGTCGACCCGGACGCGGGGGAGCACCTGCTCGCCGCGCACCGCATCCCGATCGACGTGCTCCGGGTCGCGCTCGGCGAACGCGATTCCCCGTATGCGGCGGCGATCGAGGCGGTGTGCGCGACGTTGCCCCCGGTCGGCGATCAGGAAGAGCGCCGCGCCCGGCAGCTCGCGGAGGCCGGGCCGCCGGCCGAGGCGATCGGCCTCGAACCGTTCACCCTCACCGTCCCACCGCGCCGGACCGCAACCGTCTCGGCCCAGACCCGAGCCGAAGGAGTCGACTGACCATGTCCGCAGGGGAGATCTTCTGGGACGTCGTGCCGTACGTCACAATCGCGGTGGTGGTCGTCGGCACGTGGTGGCGCTACCGCTACGACAAGTTCGGCTGGACCACCCGCTCGTCGCAGCTCTACGAGAGCAAGCTGCTGCGCATCGCCAGCCCGATGTTCCACTTCGGCATCCTCGTGGTGATCGTGGGGCACGTCATCGGTCTGCTCATCCCGCAGTCGTGGACCGATGCGATCGGTCTGAGCCAGCACGCTTACCACGTGCAGGCGGTGACGCTGGGCACCGTCGCCGGGATCGCCACCCTCGTCGGGATCCTGTTGCTGATCTACCGCCGCCGCACCCGCGGACCGGTCTTCATGGCCACCACCGCCAACGACAAGCTGATGTACGTGGTGCTCGTCGCCGCGATCGTCGCGGGACTCGCCACGACCCTGATGGGCTCGGGTGTGGTGGGGGAGGAGCACAACTACCGCGAGACCGTCTCGCCGTGGTTCCGCTCCCTCTGGATCCTGCAGCCGCGCGGCGACCTCATGGTGCAGGCACCCCTGTCGTTCCAGCTCCATGCGCTGATCGCCCTGGCCCTGTTCGCGCTGTGGCCGTTCACCCGCCTGGTGCACGCCTTCAGCGCGCCCGTCGGATACCTGTTCCGCCCCTACGTGGTCTACCGCAGCAGGGACGTCGCCCCCAAGGGGCAGCTGGTCGGGTCGCGGCCGCACCGCCGCGGGTGGTGACCGGAAGGGGTGCGCGGCGGCGCGTGTAGTGTGAGATGTTCCGTCCAGCACACCCACTCGCCTGTAGGACCGTCGAACATCTTCATGGCCGCCACCCGCCGCTCCGCCGCCGCTCCGTCCGCCGCCGTTTCGTCCGTCGTCGCCTCCGCGTCGGCACCCACCGAGCCCGACTCCGGGGTTCGGCGCACCCACCTGCCCGGGGGGCTCCGCGTCGTCACCGAGCACGTGCCCGGCGTGCGCTCGGCCGCCGTCGGCGTCTGGGTGGGCGTCGGCTCCCGCGACGAGCAGCCCTCCGTCGCCGGTGCCGCCCACTTCCTCGAGCACCTGCTGTTCAAGGCCACCCCGACCCGGACCGCGCTCGACATCGCCGAACTCGTCGACGGGGTCGGCGGCGAGCTCAACGCGTTCACCGCGAAGGAGCACACCTGCTTCTACGCCCACGTGCTCGACGACGATCTGCCCCTGGCCGTCGACCTCGTCGCCGACGTCGTGCTGCGCGGCCGTTGCCGCAGCGCCGACGTCGACGTCGAACGGCAGGTCGTCCTCGAGGAGATCGCAATGCGCGACGACGATCCCGAGGATCTGCTCGGCGACGCGTTCCTCACCGCCCTGTACGGCGACCACCCGATCGGCCGTCCGATCATCGGCTCGGTCGAATCGATCGAGGCGATGACCCGTACCCAGTTGCACTCGTTCCACGTGCGGCGGTACACGCCGGACCGTATGGTCGTCGCCGTCGCCGGCAATGTCGATCACGACCACACCGTGGAACTGGTCCGTCGCGCGTTCGCCGGGCACCTCGACCCCGCCACGACCGCCGCCCCGCGCCGCGAGGGCAGTCTCCGCCTGCGTACGACGCCGACGCTGAGCATCACCGACCGCGACGGCGAGCAGGCCCACCTGGCGGTCGGCGTGCGATCCTTCGGCCGCCACGACCACCGGCGCTGGGCGCTGTCGGTGCTCAACACCGCCGTCGGCGGCGGCTTGAGCTCACGGCTGTTCCAGGAGATCCGGGAGAAGCGCGGCCTCGCCTACTCGGTGTACTCGGGTGTGGACACGTTCGCCGACACCGGCGCTTTCTCCGTCTACGCCGGCTGCCAGCCCGAGAACCTCGGTGAGGTCGCCGCGCTCGTCCGCGAGGTGCTCGCCGATGTCGCCGAGAACGGCGTCACCGAGGCCGAGTGCGCCCGCGCCAAGGGTTCGCTGCGCGGGGCTCTGGTCCTCGGCCTCGAGGACACCGGGGCCCGGATGAACCGGATCGGACGCAGCGAACTGAGCTACGGCACGCACTGGAGCGTCACCGAGACGCTCGAGCGGATCTCGTCGGTGAGTGCGGCGGAGGTCCGCGCCGTCGCCGCCGAGCTGCTGCACCGGCCGTTCGCCGCGGCCGTCGCCGGACCGTACCGCCGGCCCCGGGACCTGCCCGCCTCGGTGCGCGTCCTCGTCGCGTGACCGCGGGCTGAGCACGGTCGAGGTCGTCCGGTTGCGTAGGCTGCTGCGGGACGGCGATCGGACGAGGAAGCGTGGAGAGTCAAGTGAACGCAGCAGCAATTCGGGTGGGTGTGCTCGGCGCCAAGGGCAAGGTCGGACAGGCGATCTGCGCGGCCGTCGAGGCGGCCGCCGACCTCGAGCTCGTTGCCGCGGTCGACCGGGGCGACAGCCTCGACGACTTCGTCGCCTCCCGGGCACAGGTGGTGGTGGACTTCACCCACCCCGATGTGGTGATGGGCAACCTGCAGTTCCTCGTCGAGCACGGCATCCACGCCGTCGTCGGCACTACCGGATTCGACGACGCACGACTGGACCGGGTCCGCGGCTGGCTGGCCGCGCAGCCGGAGGTCGGCGTCCTGATCGCGCCGAACTTCGCGATCGGTGCCGTGCTGTCGATGCGCTTCGCGCAGGCCGCCGCGCGGTTCTTCGACTCCGTCGAGGTCATCGAGCTGCACCACCCCAACAAGGCGGACGCGCCGTCGGGCACGGCCTACCGCACCGCGGCGCTCATCGCGCAGGCCCGCGCCGCGGCCGGTGTGGGCCGCAGCCCCGACGCCACCAGCACCGAACTCGAGGGTGCCCGCGGCGCCGACGTGGAGGGGGTGCGGGTGCACTCCGTGCGTCTGGCCGGGCTCGTCGCACACCAGGAGGTGCTGCTCGGCACCCAGGGCGAGACCCTGACCATCCGCCACGACTCGATCGACCGGTCCTCCTTCGCGCCCGGCGTGCTGCTCGGCGTGCGCGAGATCGGGGGCCGGCCCGGCCTCACCATCGGCATCGACCCCCTCCTCGACCTGTGAGGGGCGACCTGGTCAAGGTCCTCGCGCCGATCGCCTTCATCGTCGTCGCGCTGGGGTTCTACTTCGTGCTGCTCGGCGGGCGCGGGCTCGAACTGGTGCGCTCCGGCAACGCCGCGGCCGTCGGGCTCGGCATCGGCGTGCTGCTGCTGCCGTTGGTGGGCGTGTGGATCGTCTACGCCACCGTGCGGGCCGGTTTCCAGCACCAGCACCTGTCCCGGCGGATCCACGAGGAGGGCCTCGAACTCGACGTGCGCGACCTGCCGCGCCGGCCGTCGGGCCGGATCGACCGCGACGCCGCCGACGCCCTGTTCGAGCGGGTCAAGAAGGAGTGGGAGGCCGACCCGGACAACTGGCGCAACTCCTACCGTCTCGCCCGCGCGTACGACTACGCCGGCGACCGCGGCCGGGCCCGGGAGACCATGCGCCGGGCCGTCGCGCTCGAGAAGCTCGAGCGCACGCAGTCCGCCGATTGATCATGCGCCCCGGCGTCGAGCGAATGTATCGTTCATCTCCTCAGCGGTAGCGGGCGATACATTCGCTCGGTCCACGCCCCGGCCGAAGCCTGACCGCGGTTGCGGTTGTCGTTGCGGGGCAGGGACACCGATCGGTCGGCGACGTACCCTGCAGGGTGTGACCGAGGCCCCCGCCGACGGTGAGCGCACTCTGCTCGTCGTCCACCACACTCCGTCCCCGTCGACCCGCGAACTGCTCGAGGCGGTGCTGGCCGGGGCGCGTGACCCCGACATCGTGGGCGTGCGGGTGCGGACGGTGCCGGCGCTGGGCGCGACCGTGCCGGACGTGCTCGCCGCCGACGGTTACGTGTTCGGCACCACCGCGAACTTCGGATACATGTCGGGGGCACTCAAGCACTTCTTCGACACCGTCTACTACCCGTGCCTCGACGCCGTCGCGGGCCGGCCGTACGGGTTGTGGGTACACGGCAACAACGACACCGCGGGCGCCGTCGCCTCGGTGCGCAAACTCGTCACCGGCCTCGCCTTGGCGCAGGTCACGGAGGATCTCGAGATCACCGGGCCGATCGACGCAAAGGTCCGTGAACGCTGCTACGAACTCGGGGCGACCGTCGCGGTGTCCGTGTCGGAGGAGTGCTGACCGTCCGGGACGTCGCAGGCACCGGACACCGCGCGGTGCGTCAGAGCTGCTGCTCGACGAACTTCGTCAGGCCCCGCTCGGCGGTCTCCATCGCCATCTTCTGCGCCTTCTTGACCATGAAGCCGGGCAGCGGGATCTTCGGATCGATCGTGAGGGTGAAGTCGACGCGGGTGCCGCTCTCGGTGGCGGTGAGGGTGTAGGTGCCGTCCTGCTGGTGCTGCTGGTGGCTCTCGACCAGGGTCCAGGACATCGATTCGTCGCCGTTCCAGTAGTAGTCCACCACCTGCTCGTCGTGGAGACCGATGATGGAGACGGTCATGCGCACGCGGTGCGGGCGGCCGTCCGGGTGGGTGGTCTCGACGACGACGGTCTTGTGGGGCCCGGACCACTCCGGCAGCCGGTCGACCGCGGCGATTCCCGCCATCACGCGACCCGGGTCGGCCTTGATCTCGAAACTGCTGGAACTGCTGACGGCCATGGGCTCACTTCCTCGTCTTTCGGGTGACGTGCGTCGGCAATGTACCGCACGGCCTCCCGCTCAACCGTCCTCGCGCTCGGACGGTTCCGCCGTAGCGGACGGGCCGGGCCCGGTCTCCTCGGCGCGACGCGTCGCGGCGCGCTCGTCGGCGCGGCGCTGATACCGCATCTGCTCGCGCAGCGCCCCCTGGACGGCCTGCGACACCCACGAGTTCAGTGACACGCCGTTCTGGGCCGCCGCCTCCTCGGCGCGTGCCTTGATCTGCTCGACGAGGCGCAGCGTCACCCGGCTGATGTCCCCGGTGACGTCCTCGAAAGTCGTTGCGGTGCCTGTGGTTTCGGTGGGCGCATCCGTGTGCACCTCGAGCACCGCCGCGCTGCCGTCGAGACGCACGGTGACCACCCGGTCGCCGAGCTCCTTCGAGACCTCCGCCGCCATGTCCGACAGTGCCCGCAGCACGGCCAGGCGGGCGGGCGCGGCGACCGCTGTGGCGAGGGCTGCCGCGGTCCGGCGGGTCTGTTCGTCGCCGAGCTCCGCGGCGGCGACGAGGGACTCGGTGATCGCGTCCAGGTACGGGTCCAGGTTCATGACGCCATACTGATGTCAACGATGATGTCAGTCAAGACGTCAACACGCGGCCCGCGTCCGGTGCCGCCCGCGGCGGCGCTACGGTTCGACTGGATCGACAACCTGGAGGAGAACCGATGGCGCCCGAGCCCGTCACGCTGAAGGTCAGGCTGGTGGCCAAGACCGAGTTCGTCCCGCCCGCCGACGTGCCCTGGGAGACCGACGCCGACGGCGGGGAGGCACTCGCCGAGTTCGCCGGCCGGGCCTGCTACCAGAGCTGGTCCAAGCCCAACCCGCGCACGGCCACGAACGCCGGGTACCTACGCCACCTGCTCACCGTCGGGCACCTGTCCGTGCTCGAGCACGGTTCGGTGAGCTTCTACATCACCGGCATCTCCCGGTCGTGCACCCACGAACTCATCCGGCACCGGCACTTCTCCTATTCCCAGCTGTCCCAGCGGTTCGTCCGCGGCAGCGACGCGCCGGTCGTGGTCCCGCCGGCCGTGGCGGGGGATCCGCGGCTCGAGGAACTGTTCCTCGCCGCCGCCGAGTCCAGCCGGGCCGCGTACATCGAACTGCTCGACGCGCTCGACGCGAAACTGTCCCACCTGCCCGAGGGGCCGATCCGCGCGAAACAGGCCCGCGAGGCCGCGCGATCGGTGCTGCCCAACGCCACCGAGACCCGCGTCGTCGTCACCGGCAACTACCGGTCCTGGCGGCACTTCGTGGCCATGCGCGCGACCGAGCACGCCGACGTCGAGATCCGCCGCCTCGCCGTCGAGTGCCTGCGTCAGCTGCAGGACGCCGCGCCGAACATCTTCGGCGACTTCACCATCACCCGCCTGCCCGACGGCTCCGAGGTCGCCGCCAGCGCCTTCGCCGCCGACACCTGACCGGCAGGTGTGTGTGGAACAGCCCCCGTCACGCGGTAGCCTTCTGACCATGACCAACGGTGATTCCGCTTCTGCTGTCGAGCTTCCGTTCGGCACCATCGCCACAGCGATGGTGACCCCGTTCACCGCCGACGGCAAGCTCGACGTGGACGCGGGTGTGCGTCTTGCCGCCTACCTGGTCGACGGCGGCTGCGATGCGCTGGTTCTCGCGGGCACCACCGGCGAATCGCCGACCACCACCGAGAACGAGAAGCTCGAGCTGATGCGCGCCGTGCTCGCCGCGGTGGGGGACCGCGCGAAGATCATCGCCGGCGCCGGCAGCAACGACACCGCCCACAGCGTCGAACTCGCCCGCGACGCCGCGCGGGCCGGCGCCCACGGCCTGCTCGTCGTCACTCCGTACTACTCGCGGCCGCCGCAGGCCGGGCTCTACGCCCACTTCACGGCCGTCGCGAACGCCACCGACCTGCCGGTCATGCTCTACGACATCCCACCGCGCTCGGTCGTGCCGATCGAAACGGAGACGCTGCGCCGGCTCGCGGAGCATCCGCGCATCGTGGCGGTCAAGGACGCCAAGGGCGACCTCAACGCCGGTGCCGAGCTCATCGGCACCACCGACCTTAAGTTCTACTCCGGCGACGACCCGCTGAACCTGCCGTGGCTGTCCGTCGGCGCCGTCGGATTCGTCAGTGTCATCGGGCATCTCGTTCCCGGCCGGCTGCGCGAGCTGTACGACGCCTTCCAGGCCGGCGACCTCGTCCGCGCCCGCGCGGTCAACCTGAGCCTCATGCCGATCCTGCGCGCCGTCTCCCGCCTCGGCGGGGTGAGCGCGTCGAAGGCAGGTCTGCGGTTGATGGGTCTCGACGTCGGCGAGCCGCGCCTGCCCCAGGTGGCGCCGACCTCTGCGCAGATCGACGCGCTCGCCGCGGATCTGCACGCCGCGGGGGTGCTCGCGTGAGCCGCCCGTCGCGCGGCCGGGGCCGCGCCACCCGCAACGCCGGACCGCCCAGCGGCCGGCCCGCGCGCCGGACCGTGCAGACCTCGGCCAACACCCAGCGGCCCGATCCGCGCAAGGTGGCGGACATGTCGGGGCGCCTCGGCACCCCGCCGAAGGCGCCGCCGAAGGGCCTGCGCGTCGTCGCGCTCGGCGGCATCGGCGAGATCGGCCGCAACATGACGGTCTTCGAGCATCAGGGCCGGCTCCTCGTCATCGACTGCGGCGTGCTCTTCCCCGAGGACCAGCAGCCCGGCGTCGACCTGATCCTGCCGGACTTCCGGCACATCGAGGACCGCATGGACGACGTCGAAGCCGTCGTCCTCACCCACGGCCACGAGGATCACATCGGGGCGGTGCCGTTCCTGCTGCGCCTGCGTCCCGACATCCCGGTCGTGGGCTCGAAGTTCACCCTCGCGCTCGTCGCCGCGAAATGCCGCGAGCACCGGCTGCGGCCCAACCTCGTCGAAGTCGTCGAGGGGGACAAGACCACGCACGGCCCGTTCGAGTGCGAGTACTTCGCCGTCAACCACTCGATCCCGGACGCGCTCGCCGTCGCCGTCCGCACCGAGGCCGGGCTCGTGCTGCACACCGGCGACATCAAGCTCGACCAGTTGCCGCTCGACGGCCGCCTCACCGACCTCGCCGGATTCTCCCGGCTCGGCGACGAGGGCGTCGACCTGTTCCTCGTCGACTCCACCAACGCCGAGGTGCCGGGCTTCGTGATGCCCGAACGCGAGATCGGCGGCGTCCTGGACAACGTCATCGGCAAGGCCACCCAGCGCGTGATCGTCGCGTCCTTCGCCAGCCACGTGCACCGCATCCAGCAGGTCGTCGACGTCGCCGGGCGGTACAACCGCCGCATCGCCTTCGTCGGACGGTCGATGGTGCGCAACATGCAGATCGCGCAGGACCTCGGCTACCTGCGGGTGCCGGACGGGCTCGTCGTCGATCTCGACACCGCCGCGACATTGCCCGACAACCGGCTCGTGCTGATCTCCACCGGCTCGCAGGGTGAACCGCTGTCCGCGCTGTCGCGCATGGCGCGCGGCGAGCACCGCCAGATCAACATCAAGGCCGACGATCTCGTCATCCTGGCTTCCTCCCTGATCCCGGGCAACGAGAATTCGGTGTTCGCGGTCGTCAACGGCCTCGCCAAGCGAGGCGCCACCGTCGTCACCCAGCAGAACGCGAAGGTGCACGTCTCCGGCCACGCCTCCGCGGGCGAGCTGCTGTACCTGTACAACGCGGTGCGCCCGACGAATGCGATGCCGGTGCACGGCGAATGGCGGCACCTGCGGGCCAACGCGGCGCTGGCCGAAGCGACCGGGGTGCCGCGGGACCGGATCGTGCTCGCCGAGGACGGCGTGGTCGTCGACCTCGTCGACGGGCTCGCGGAGATCGTCGGACAGGTACCCGTCGGCCACGTCTACGTCGACGGCCTGTCCGTCGGTGACGTCGGCGAATCGACCCTGTCGGACCGGTTGATCCTCGGCGAGGGCGGCTTCATCTCCATCTCCGTCGCCGTGGACGAGAACGGTCGCGCCGTGAGCACCCCGGGGGTGTCCGGCCGCGGCTTCTCCGACGACCCGGGAGCGCTCTCCGAGGCCGCGCAACTCGTGGACAAGGTCCTCAACGAGCTCGCCGCCGAGGGTATCGACGACGCCCACCGCATCGCCCAGGCGATCCGCCGTGTCGTCGGGCGCTGGGTGTCCGACACCTACCGTCGCCGGCCGATGATCGTGCCGACGGTGATCACCGTCCCGGGCCCGGCGTAGCCGCGCCGGCGCAACCGCACCCTGCCGTGCCGGACGGTCCGGCGCTACCGGACGGTCCGGCACTACAGTGGGCCGCGTGAGCCTCGCCCGTGACGAACGACACGCACTCGTCCGCACCATGACACAGACCGGTCCCGACGCCCCCACCCTGTGCGGGGACTGGACCGCCCGGGACCTCGCCGCCCACCTCGTGGTCCGCGAACGCCGGATCGACACGATGCCGGGCATCGTCCTGCCACCCCTGGCCGGGCACACCGAGCGGGTGCGCGCCGAGGCGGCGGGAGGGTCGTGGGAGCAACTGCTCGCCGACATCGAGTCCGGACCGCCGATCTGGTCGCCGCTGTACCTCGTCGACGGACTCGCCAATGCCGCGGAGATGTTCGTCCACCACGAGGACGTGCGGCGCGCCGCGCCCGGGTGGGAGCCGCGACCGCTCGACCCGTCGACCCAGGACCGCCTGTGGCAGATGGCCCGGCAGGTCGGCCGGCGCGGCTATCGCGGCACCGACGTCACGGTGGTGTTCGAACGCCCCGACGGCACCCGCGCGACGGTCCGGCGTCGCGGGCCGCGCACCGTGGTCCTGCGCGGCGAACCCGCCGAGCTGCTCCTGCATGCGTTCGGCCGTGACGAGGTGCGCGTCGAGACGTCCGGGGAGGCGGCCGACGTCGCGGAGGTCGCCGCATCCGGTCGCGGCATCTGATCCGTCCCGGCGCCGGTGTGACCACCGCGTGCGGCTGATGCCGGTGTTGCGGATGGTTCGGTTGTGGACATTGCGACTAACCTGACGGGTATGGCAGGAAAGTCGGGTGCCCGCGGATCGTCGTCAACGACCTCACGGTCGAGGTCGGGCGCGCGCGGCTCGTCCGCCGCCGCGGGCTCGTCGTCGCGGATGAAGAGCAGCACCCGCAAGCCCGCCCCGACGACCCGCCGGCAACCGGCCGCGCGGCGCCCGGCCCGCGCCACCACCCCCCGGCGCAAGGCGCCCGCCCGCTCGTCGCGGGGCAGCGTCCTGCACACGCTCGGTCGCGGGATCGGGAGCGGCTGGACGATGATCGCCCGCGGTGTGGGCGCCACCACCCGCACGATGGGCAGGGTGACGGAGGTCGAGCACGGCCACCGCCGCGACGGCATCGCCCTCGGGCTCATCGCCGCGAGCGTCGTCGTCGCCGGCACCGTCTGGTTCGCGGTCGGTGGCCCGCTCGGGGGCTGGCTCGAGACCGCAGTCCGCGCGGTCGTCGGCGGCGCCAGCGCGGTGCTGCCGCTGGCCGGCCTCGTGATCGCCGTCGTCCTCATGCGCACCGAGCCGCGGCCGGAGATCCGGCCCCGGCTCGTCCTCGGGTCGCTGCTCGTCGCGCTTCCCGCACTCGGCCTGTGGCACATCGCCTCGGGTATGCCGGACGACGGCCCGGGCCGCGAGGGCGGCGCCGGGTTCGTCGGCTACCTGGTGGGCGGACCCCTCACCGACGGTCTGACGGTGTGGCTGTCGGTTCCGTTGCTGCTGATGGCGGCCGGCTTCGGGATCCTGCTGCTCACCGGCACGACGATCCGGGAACTGCCCGGCATGTTCCGCGACTACTTCGGTCTGCACTACCGAGCCGACGACGAGTACGGCGAGTACGACTCGGACGCTGCCGGCGGCTACGACCCGGAGCGCGACCCGACCCTGTTCGACGCCGACGGCTATCCCGTCGAGCGGCGCACCCGGACCCGGCGGCGCACCCCGGTCGAGAACTACCCCACGGACGAGTTCGACGGCGACGCCCGCACCGAGGTGCTGCCCCTGTGGGAGCCGGATCCGGCGCCCGCCACGTCGCCGGCACCCGAACCCGAACCGGCGCCGGAACCGCCGCGGGCCCGCACCCGGCCCAAGGCGGTCCCCGCACCGGTCCCGCCGGCGGAGGAGCCACCCGCCGACGACAAGCTCGAGCCGCTCGTGCCCGATCGGGTGGTCGAGGGCGACTACACCCTGCCGTCGCTCGGGCTGCTGCTCGAGGGCGACCCACCCAAGCAGCACAGCTCGGCGAACGATCAGATGATCGAGGCCATCACCGAGGTGCTCGAGCAGTTCAAGATCGACGCCGCCGTCACCGGCTTCACCCGCGGCCCGACGGTCACGCGGTACGAGGTGGAACTCGGCCCGGGTGTGAAGGTCGAGAAGATCACCGCACTCGCCCGCAACATCGCCTACGCCGTGGCCACCGACAACGTGCGACTGCTCGCGCCGATCCCCGGCAAGTCCGCGGTCGGCATCGAGGTCCCGAACTCGGATCGTGAGCTGGTGCGTCTCGCCGATGTGCTCGCCGCACCGTCGACCCGCAAGGACCATCACCCGCTGGTGATCGGGCTCGGCAAGGACATCGAGGGCGACTTCGTCTGCGCGAACCTGGCGAAGATGCCGCACCTGCTGGTCGCCGGCTCCACCGGCTCCGGCAAGTCGAGCTTCGTCAACTCGATGCTGGTGTCGCTGCTCGTGCGCGCCACGCCGGACGAGGTCCGGATGATCCTCATCGACCCGAAGATGGTCGAGCTCACGCCCTACGAGGGTATCCCGCACCTGATCACGCCCATCATCACCCAGCCGAAGAAGGCGGCCGCCGCCCTCGCGTGGCTGGTGGAGGAGATGGAACAGCGCTACCAGGACATGCAGGCCAACCGGGTGCGGCACATCGACGACTTCAACACCAAGGTCAGGTCCGGCGAGATCACCGCGCCGCTCGGCAGCGAACGCGTCTACCGGCCCTACCCGTACATCCTGGCGATCGTCGACGAGCTCGCCGACCTGATGATGACGGCCCCGCGCGACGTGGAGGACGCGATCGTGCGGATTACCCAGAAGGCCCGCGCCGCCGGCATCCATCTGGTGCTCGCCACGCAGCGGCCCTCGGTGGACGTCGTGACCGGCCTGATCAAGACGAACGTGCCGTCGCGGCTCGCGTTCGCCACGTCGTCGCTGACCGACTCCCGGGTCATCCTCGACCAGCCCGGTGCCGAGAAGCTCATCGGCATGGGCGACGGCCTGTTCCTGCCGATGGGCGCCGGAAAGCCGATCCGGATGCAGGGCGCGTTCATCACCGACGAGGAGATCGCGGCCGTCGTCGACTTCGCCAAGAACCAGAAGGAACCGGAGTACACCGAGGGCGTCACGACGGCGAAGGCGGGCGAGAAGAAGGACGTCGACCCCGACATCGGCGACGACCTCGACGTTCTCCTGCAGGCGGTCGAGCTGGTGGTGTCGAGCCAGTTCGGTTCGACGTCGATGCTGCAGCGCAAGCTGCGCGTCGGCTTCGCGAAGGCGGGTCGGCTGATGGATCTGATGGAGACTCGCGGCGTCGTCGGTCCCAGCGAGGGGTCCAAGGCGCGGGAGGTCCTGGTCAAACCGGAGGAACTCGACGGCCTGCTGTTCTCGATCCGCGGCGGCGGGGACGGGGAGGCGCCGGCGCCGGCGGAGTAGGGCCGGCGGCACGGTTCGATGCCGCGACCCGCGTGTGGTTGAATGGGAGACGTGGAGGGGAGTATCCCCTAACCCGCGGCAGTTCCGTCAACACGTGCGACACCGATGTCGTTCCGGGGCTGCCGACCTCGAAGCCGCACCGTCGAGCTGCGATCCGAGGTGGGAGAGACCTCCGGTGGTTAGCTGTACCTACCGGAGGAATATCTGCCGATGCATGTCACCCCGCTCACCTGGATCGTCACCATCCTGGTGATTCTCGGGCTCTTCGTCTTCGACTTCTACGCCCACGTCCGCAAACCGCACGCGCCGTCGCTGCGCGAGTCAGGCTTCTGGTCGGCGGTGTTCATCGGCCTCGCCGTGGTGTTCGGCGTCGTGGTGTTCGCGATCTGGGGGCCGACGTACGGCGGTGAGTACTTCGCCGGTTACGTCACCGAGAAGGCCCTCAGCGTCGACAACCTGTTCGTGTTCGTCATCATCATGTCGACCTTCGCGGTGCCGCGCGAGTACCAGCAGAAGGTGCTCACGATCGGCATCGTCCTGGCGCTCGTGATGCGCGGGGCGTTCATCGCCGTGGGTGCCGCGGCCATCAACGCCTACAGCTGGGTGTTCTACCTGTTCGGGGCGTTCCTCATCTACACCGCGATCAAGCTGATCCGCGAGCACGGAGACGAGGTCGAGCACGAGAAGGAGCGGGAGAACCGCATCGTCTCGCTGGTCCGCAAGGTGTACCCGACCACCGACGAGTACCACGGCGACAAGCTGTTCACCCGGATCGACGGCAAGCGCTTCGCCACCCCGATGCTGCTCGCCCTCGCCGCCATCGGCTTCACCGACATCCTGTTCGCGCTCGACTCGATCCCGGCGATCTACGGCCTCACCAGCGAGCCCTACCTGGTGTTCACCGCCAACGCGTTCGCCCTGATGGGCCTGCGGCAGCTGTTCTTCCTCATCGGCGGTCTGCTCGAGCGGTTGGTCTATCTGTCCTACGGCCTGTCCGTGATCCTCGCGTTCATCGGCGTCAAGCTGGTGCTGCACGCGCTGCACGAGAACACCCTGTCGTTCGTCAACGGCGGTGAGCACGTCGCGGTGCCGGAGATCTCGACCTGGCTGTCGCTGGGCGTGATCGTCGGCGTGCTGGTGGTGACGACCGTCGCGAGCCTGCTCAAGACGCGCAGCGAGAAGGCCGACCTCACCTGACCTTCCCGCCGCGCCGGTGACGGGCGTCAGTCGTTGAAGACGCCCATCACCGGGAGCCACTGCGTGATCCGGACCTCGTCGAGCAGCCCCTGGCGGGCGAACGGATCCTGAGCCATGACCTCCCGCACCGCGGGCTCGTCCGCGGCCTCGACGAGGATCAGTGCGCCGGACCCGTCGGCCCACGGGCCGGTCGCGCGCACCGTCCCGGCCTCGACGAGTTCGCCGAGCCAGCCGCGGTGGGCGGGCCGGTGCTCGTCGCGGCCGCTCGCGGTGGCCTCGGAGTAGGTGTACTCGACGGCGAACAGGGGCATGGGTCCTCGCATTCGTGACAGGTGGGGGGAAGGGGGCGGCTCAGAGCGTGAGCAGCATCCGGGTGTTTCCGAGGGTGTTCGGTTTGACGTAGCTCAGATCCAGGAACTCGGCGACACCGGTGTCGTACGAGCGGCACATCTCCGCGTACACCTCGGCGGTGACGGGTGTGCCGTCGATCTCGGTGAATCCGTGCCGGCCGAAGAACTCGACCTCGAACGTGAGCACGAACAGCCGTTCGAGTTCGAGTTCGCGGGCGACGTCGATCAGGCGGGACACCACGAGATGGCCGACCCCGCGACCCTTGACCCGGGGATCCACCGCGACGGTCCGGATCTCGCCCAGGTCGGACCACAGCACGTGCAGGGCCCCGCAGCCGACCACGGTGCCCGCCGTCTCGGCCACCCAGAACTCCTGCACGGCCTCGTACAGCGTGACGAGGTTCTTCTCCAGGAGGATCTTGCCCGAGTAGATGTCGACCAGCCGCTTGATCTCCGGAATGTCGCCGGTTCGCGCACGTCGTACGAGGATGCGGTCGTGAGTCTCCTGGTCCGTCGTCCGCGAAGTCATAGTGGTGAACAGTAGCCGGTCGCTCTACCGATATTGTGTCCGTGTGCCGGTCGGATCCCCATGCTCACGTGTCGCCCCGGCGGACCCGGGTCCGCCTCGTCCTGCGGCGACGTCCGTGGCGCGGAGGCCGGCGTGAGCGCGCCGCATCCGGAGGTGGCCGGAACCGGCGGTGCGGCGGCGGCTCCCGGGCCGCATGCCCCCGCGGCCGCGGAGCCGGTCCCGCTGTGGAACATCGCCAACATCCTCACCATGCTGCGGATCGTTCTGGTGCCGGTCTTCCTTCTGGTGCTGTTCGTCGGCGACGGTCACGACGTCGCGTGGCGCATCGCCGCGACGGGTGTGTTCGCCGTCGCGGCGATCACGGACCGCATCGACGGACAGCTCGCCCGCAAGTACGGACT
>NZ_WVTE01000244.1:0-82852 GCF_009939605.1 Rhodococcus sp. YH1
CGAGCGTGGCGGCGACGATTCGCTGGGCTACTTCGCGACCCGCCGCGACAAGGCGGTCGTCTTCGCGCCCAGCGGTAAGGCCGCGGTGACCTACCGCGTGGAGGTCGGGGTGTGCCTCGCCAGCGGTGACCCCGTCGGCAATCCGGAGGCGTGGCCGCACGCGATCGACGAGTGGCTCGCGCTCGCTCGGGGTTACGGCTGGGCGCCGGCCGTGATGGGTGCGAGCGAGGCCGGCGCCACCGCCTACCGCCGGGCCGGTTTGTCGGTACTGCAACTCGGCGACGAGGCCATCCTCCACACCGCCGGATTCTCGCTCTCCGGCCGGGAGATGCGGCCCGTGCGCCAGGCCGTCTCGCGTGCCCACAAGCAGGGGGTGACGGTGCGCATCCGCCGGCATCGGGACGTCCCCGAGGCGGAGATGACACTGGCGATGCGACGCGCGGACGAATGGCGGGACACCGAGACCGAGCGCGGATTCTCGATGGCCCTCGGGCGCCTCGGCGACCCGCTCGACGGGAACTGCCTGCTCGTGGAGGCGATGTCCCACGACGAGGTGGTGGCGATCCTGTCGCTGGTGCCGTGGGGGGCCGACGGCGTGTCGCTCGATCTGATGCGCCGGAACCCGCAGGCGCCCAACGGTGTCGTGGAGATGATGGTGTCGGAGCTCGCCGCCCGCGGCGGCGAGTTCGGGATCACGCGGATCTCGTTGAACTTCGCAGTGTTCCGCTCGGTGTTCGAGGAGGGCGCACGGATCGGCGCCGGCCCGGTGCTGCGGCTGTGGCGTTCGGTGCTCGTGTTCTTCTCCCGCTGGTGGCAGCTCGAGGCGCTGTACCGGTCGAACGTGAAGTATCAGCCCGAGTGGGCGCCGCGGTTCCTGTGCTTCGCGGACAACAGGGTGCTGCCCCGGGTCGGGATCGCGTCGGCGATCGCCGAAGGCTTCCTCACGCTGCCCAGCTTCGGCCGGGAACGAAGCGCCCGCCGCCACACCGGGACGCAGACCTCCGCTCCCCCGGCGCTCGTCGAGTCCGGCACCCTGCACGACGACGGTGCCGCCCCCGACGTCGAGCCGGCACCGGAGTCGCGCACCGGTCCCCGGCGGCCGGAGCAGGTGCGGGTGCGGATGACGAAGCTCGAGCGGCTCGTGGAGTCGGGCGTCGACCCGTACCCGGTGGCGAACCCCCCGTCGTACACCGCCGCGACGGCCGTCGCCGCACCCGAGGGCACCGCGGTGCGGATCGCCGGCCGCATCCTGCGGCTCCGGGACTTCGGCGGCGTGCTGTTCGCGGTGCTGCGGGACTGGTCGGGCGATGTGCAGATCCTCGTCGACCGCGGCCGCGTCGGCGGCCGCCGCTTCGTGTTCGACCTCGGCGACCTCGTCGAGGTGAGCGGGGTGACGGGCCGCAGCCGCAGCGGCGAGCTCTCGGTGCTCGCGGAGGACTGGCGGCTGGACGGCAAGTGCCTGCACCCGCTGCCCGACAAGTGGCGGGGCCTGACCGATCCCGAGGCGCGGGTACGCCAACGGTACGTGGACCTCGCGATCAACCGCACCGCGCGCCGGTTGCTCACGGCCCGCAGCGCGGTGGTGCGGTCGCTGCGCGAGCAGCTGCAGGCCCGCGGCTACCTCGAGGTGGAGACACCGATCCTGCAGCCCGTGCACGGCGGCGCCAACGCCGCACCGTTCACCACCCACATCAACGCCTACGACCTGGACCTGTACCTGCGGATCGCACCCGAGCTGTACCTCAAGCGCCTGTGCGTGGCGGGTATGGAACGGGTCTTCGAGATCGGCCGGGTGTTCCGCAACGAGGGCGCGGATTTCAAGCACAACCCGGAGTTCACGATCCTCGAGGCCTACGAGGCACACGCGAACTACGAGGTCATGCGGGTGCTGGCGCGCGAGTTGATCCAGGCTGCGGCCGTCGCGGCCCACGGACGCGAGGTGATCGTCCGGCCCGGCCCCGACGGGCGGCCCGTCGAGATCGACATCTCCGGCGAGTGGCCGGTGAAGACGTTCCACGGGGCGGTCTCGGAGGCACTCGGCACCGAGATCGACGCGCAGACCCCCGTCGAGGAGTTGCGCCGGCTGTGCGACGAGCACGAGATCCCGTACAACCCCGAGTGGGACGCCGGCGCGACGGCGCAGGAGATGTACGAGCATCTCGTCGAATCCCGCACCGAGTTCCCCACCTTCTACACCGACTTCCCCACATCGGTCTCCCCGCTCACGCGCCCGCACCCGACGAAATCGCTCGTCGCCGCCAAGTGGGACCTCGTCGCGTGGGGTATCGAGCTGGGGACGGCCTACAGCGAGCTGACCGACCCGATCGATCAGCGTGCCCGGCTCACCGAGCAGTCGCTGCTCGCCGCGGGCGGCGACGAGGAGGCCATGGAGCTCGACGAGGACTTCCTGCAGGCACTCGAGCACGCCATGCCGCCCACGGGCGGCCTCGGCATGGGCGTGGACCGGATCGTCATGCTGGTCACCGGCGGCAGCATCCGCGAGTCCCTCGCGTTCCCCCTCGCCAAGCCGCGCGCTCGACGCTGAGGCCCCGGTTTCACGTGAAACACCGGGTCGACCGAGCGCGCGTTCGGTCGCCGTGGGATCGTGGTGACGTGCAGCTTCTCCTTATTCGCCACGCCCTACCCGAGCTCGCGCGGGTCAGCGAGGGACGCGCCGACCCGTCGCTGACCGACGAGGGCCACGCCCAGGCCGCGCGGCTGCCCACCGCGCTCGAGCCCTACCGCATTGCGCGGCTGTTCAGCAGTCCGCAGCGCCGCGCCCTCGAGACCGCGGCGCCGCTCGCCGAGATCCGGGGACTACCGATCACGCAGCTCGAGGGCCTGGCGGAGTACGACTACCACCTCGACCACTACATCCCGTTCCACGTCGCGCAGGAACTCGCGCCGGATGCCGTGGCGCGCATCCGCGCCGGTCAGCTGCCCGATTTCGTGGATGCGGAGGAATTCCGCATCCGCGTTCTCGCCGCCACGCAGCACATCGTCGACACCTGCGACCCCGGGGACACCGTCGCCGTGTTCGCCCACGGGGGCGTCATCAACGTTCTGCTCCAGGATCTGCTCGGGCTCGACCGGCCGCTGATGTTCCCCATCGAGTACACGTCGGTGACCCGCATCCTCGTCTCCCGTAACGGCGCCCGGCGGGCCGCATCGGTCAACGAGACCGGGCATGTGCGCGACATGCTCCGCGTCTGAATCCGGACGGATGCCGGTAGTTCGTCGCAACCGGTGTGAAGCGGACGGGATCCGGGTATCGGTACGAGGTGGGCGGAGCCGCGACGACGCAGGCTCCGCGAGGGCGCAGCCGACCGGGCGGTGAGTATCCGTCGGGGGCGACCGCTGGCCGGCGTCGACGATGCCGGCCTCACGACCGAGATTCGACGAGCAGGAGATTGCCATGATGAGAGTTCTGACCTTCGCCGCCGGCGCCGCCGTGGGCTTCGTGCTGGGTACCAGAGCCGGGCGCGACACCTACGAGAAGATGCGGGATCAGTCCGCGCAACTGTGGAACAAGCCTGCCGTGCAGCAGAAGGTCACCGAAGCGAGGGCGACCGTGCAGGAGAAGGCACCGCAGGTGCAGGAGAAGGCCGGCGACCTGGCGAAGAAGGCCGCCGAGAAGGCCCACCTCCCGGGTGGCGGCAACACGGCGCCCGGCGCCGCCGGGGGTGGGCCCGCCGTCACTTCCCCCGCCGCGGGCGCGCCGATCGTCCCGCCTGCTCCGGAGGGCAAGCACTCGCTGTAGGACCCCGGCCGCGAACCGGCCCGGTGCCGCATCGGCCGCGTTCCGATGCGGCACCGGCAGGCGTACTCGCGTGCCGAACGGGTACACCGAACGCATACGGGCCGGGCCCCGAACGGCCCGGCCCGACACGATTGCCACAGGAGGCGACATGACCAGACCCGACGGCGACGGTGACCCGGCAACCGCCGACACCGACAGCGGAGCCCCGGGCGCCGACGACGACGTCCTGTCCGACCCCGCCGAGTGGTCCGGGGAAGGCGGCGCCACCGAGGAGGGCCCGTCCACCGACGTCGAGAACGGGTGAGATCGGACCGGTCGAGCCGCTAGGCCACGACCGTGAGCGGATGGATCACCGGGGCGGCCGCGAGCTGCTCCCCCACGGTCGCCAAGGCGGACGTGATGTGCCGGGAGGTCATATGCGCATCGAACGCCTCCTGACCCGTCCAGACCTCGACCGTGACGAACGTGCCGGGCGCCGAGGCGGATTCGAACAACTCGTACGAGACGCAGCCGTCCTCGTCGCGGCTCGCGGCGGCCAGCGCCACCAGCGCGCCGCGCACCGCATCCTCCGACCCGGGCTTCGCCGGAATGGTCGCCACCACGCGCAGTTCCGTCATCTCTCGACGGTACCGCGCGCGCTTGCCGTGCACGAGCGGCCCGGGCGAGGAAGATGTAACCCATGGGATCGCGGATCGCGGAGATGCGCCGATGGCGCGCAGGGACAGTGGTACATCAGCGCCTGCACGACCTGACCGGGACGCTCGCCGTGGTCACCGGGGCGGGCAGCGGCATCGGCCGTGCGACGGCCCGGGCCTTCTCCGACGTGGGGGCGATCGTCGTGGTCGCCGACCGCAACCTCGACACCGCCCGCGAGACCGCCGAGATGCTCAACACGCCCGACCCCCAGGCCGGTGGCTCCCGAGCGGTGTACGGCGGTGGCGCGCACGCGTACGAACTCGACGTCGCCGACGAGGAGCAGGTGCGGCGGTTCGCCGCGACGGTCCGCTCCCAGCACGGCGTGCCGGACGTGCTCGTCAACAACGCCGGCATCGCCGTGATCGGCACCTTCACCGGCACACCGCAGGAGACGTTCGAGCACGTCATGGACGTCAACTTCTGGGGTGTGGTGTACGGGTGCCGGGCGTTCGGGGACCAGATGCTCGAGCGCGGCACCGGCGGGCACATCGTGAACGTCGCGTCGGCGGCCGCGTTCACCCCACAGAAGAGCCTCGTCGCCTACTCGACGAGCAAGGCCGCGGTACTGATGTTCACGGACTGCCTGCGGGCGGAACTGATGGGCCACGGGATCGGCGTGAGCGCGATCTGTCCGGGGCTGGTGGGCACCAACCTGGTTCCCAACGCCGAGATGGTGGGACTCGGCGTCCGGGAGCAGCGCAAGCTCCGCGAGCGGGTCACGGCGCTGTATCGCACCCGAAGCTACCCACCGCAGAAGGTCGGTGAGGCGATCGTCACCGCGGTGCGGCACAACCGAGCCCTGGTCACCGTGATGCCGGAAGCGAAGGCCCGGCAGTGGATCAGCCGGCTCGCCCCGCCGGCGATGCGATTCGGCGCACGCTTCGAGCCGGACCGATGAGCGCCGTGCGGGGCTGCACCGGCCGGCGCAGCCCCGCACGGCGTTCTACTTGGCGAGGAACTCGAGCAGGGCCGCGTTGACCTCTTCGCCGTGCGTCCACAGCAGCCCGTGCGGGGCGCCTTCGATCTCGACATAGTCGGCGGCGGGCAGGCGCTTGGCGAACTCCCGAGCGGTGGCGTCGATGGGCAGGATGTTGTCGGCGGTGCCGTGGACGATCAGTGCCGGCACGTCGATCTTCGGGATGTCCTCGCGGAAGTCGGTGAGCCAGGTGGGCTGGGCGGCGACCGACGCGTACGGTGAGGCCCCCGCGGCCACCTGCCAGCTGGCTCGCAGAGCCTCCTCGCTCAGCCGGGTGCCGAGGTAGTCGTCGGTGTTGAAGAAGTTCCGGAAGAAGTCCGTGAAGAAGGCGTACCGATCCGCCTCGACCGCGGCCCGCAGTCCGTCGAAGACCTCCCGGGGTACACCGGTCGGATTGTCGTCGGTGCGCAGCAGGAACGGTTCGAGGGAGCCGAGGAAGGCCGCCTTCGCCACCCGCTCCGAGCCGTGAGTCCCCAGATAGCGGCCGACCTCACCGGTGCCCATGGAGAAGCCGATGAGAACCACGTCCCGCAGATCGAGGGTGGACAGGACGGTGTGGAGGTCCGCGGCGAAGGTGTCGTAGTCGTAGCCGATCGTCGGTTTGCTCGAGCGTCCGAAGCCCCGACGGTCGTAGGTGATGACGCGGTAGCCGGCCTCGAGCAATGCGGCGGTCTGCTTCTCCCACGACGTGCCGCTCAGCGGATAGCCGTGGATGAGTACCACCGGTTGCCCGGAACCGTGGTCCTCGTAGTAGAGCTCGATCGGGGTGGAGTTCTCGGTGCCGACGGCGATGTAGCCCATCATGGTCCTCTCGTAGCTGGAGACGTACCACTGGTTTTCGGAAAGCCCGGTGCGAGCCTATAGCGATCTGTCGGACATCTCCGCCCGTCACCACGAATTCACCGCCGACACCGGCATAACCGTCTGCTCCTGCGAGCCACACCCACCCTGGCACAGGGGAACCAGCGAGAACGCAGATCAGCTTGTGCAGCAGCACTTTCCACGAGCACCGCATCCCGCGACGTTTGCCCTGTCGTTGCGCGGCGACCGCCGACGGATTCACCGTTGTCCGCAACGTCGACTCACGGGTCCAGTTCTGTGCGGATGAGCGTGTCGAGTCGCTGCCATGCCGGGGACGAGGCGTTGACCGCGCCCTGGATGAGTGCGGTGATATCGGAGGCTTCATCCAGCTCCGGTAGTTCGTCCCTGCCGTAGCGTTCCCGGGTCGCCCCGGTGATCCGGCGGGCGAGGTCGTCGATGCGGGGATCGTGGGCATCGAGGTCGTGCGCGTGGTCGTAGTCGAGGAAGAGTTGCCGCAGCGCCGGGTCGGCCAGGATCTCGGCTTGGTCGTGAAACAGTGCGATCGCGCGGTCCGGGTGGGTGGCGAACACGAGGATCCACAGGTCGCGTTGCAGCTCCACCCATCGAGGCGTGAAGCCCCAACGATCCAGGCGCTCCAGATGGGTACCGACCTCGGGGGGCAGCGGTGTCAGATGCCCGGCGGCGAGCTGGCGCAGGCGCCCTTGCGTTGCCCGCAGGCCACGGATGCGGGCGGTGAGCTCGTCGTCGATCTCGCGCAGCGCCTGCTGGAACTCCTCGCCGGTCGCTGATCTCAGATCACGGATACGGGCCAGAGGGACGCCGGCTTCGGCGAGCGTCCGGATCTTGATCAGGTCGATGGCGTCGTTCGCGCCGTACCGCCGGTAGCCGGACGCATCGCGGTTCGGCTCGGGGAGCAACCCCTTGTCGTGATAGACGCGGACGGTCTTGATCGACACACCCACGTACCCGGCCAGCTGCCCGATGGTGATCACCCGGCCATCGTCCCACTTGACCTTTCCCCAGGGGCAGGGTTGCACGATGGAGTCATGGCGAACACGAACTTCGATCGGGAGACCCTGCGCGAACTGGCCGATGCGGGCAACGAGACCGCTCTGGACCGGCTGGCCGACCTCGCCGACGCAGCCGGTGACCTCGGGGAGCTGAACGAGCTGTTGGACGAGGGATCCGTGCGCGCCGGGTTCCTGCTCACTCGGCGCGCGGCCGCGGCCGGCGACCTGCGCGAGCTGCAACGGATCTCCGACGCCGGGTACGACGAGGCCGGGAACGAACTGGACCGGCTGCTGAAGGCGCCGGCCGACGAACACCGGGATCGAGGATCCGATCGCCCGCTGTAGCGGCGCTCCAGGCGCCGCCCTGCGCGCGCGGCATCACCGTGCGCGCACGACGCGGCTCGCGGACCGGCCGGCGTCAGACCTTGGAAGCCAGCCAGTTCCGCAGCCACGTCGTCGCCGAGGTGCCGCTCACGTCGACCGCGTAGTTGGAGTAGTCCTGGTGGATCTGCGACTCGTAGAACTGCCGGAGCTTGATCTCGCGTTCGTCGTTGGCCTGCTCGGTGAGCTGGGACTGCAGGATGGGCAGACCGCCCGCGTTCATCAGGTCCAGGTAGATGGCGTCGGCCTCGGCGCGGTACCGGTCGACGGCGGACGGGTCGCCGCCGGAGGCCATCGCGAGGAATCCGGCGGCGCGGGTGACGAAATCGTCCTTGGGCGTCGAGCAGTACAGGTCACCCACGGCGCAGAAGGTGCGGACATCGCCGCTGACGAACCCGAACCCGCCGATGCGGGGCCCGCCGGCGCCGTTGCCCGCGACGGGCGGGCCGACCAGGATGTCCGCCTCGGAACGGCGCGGGTCGGAGAGCAGGCCGACCGCGGCGAGCCGATGCGGCGGGACCACGCCGAAGCCCGTGCCGATCTCGGCGGCGAGATCGCCGGCCGCGTCGGCGCCCTGGCTGTAGCCGACGAGGGCGAACCGGGCGCCGGGGCACGCGGCCGCGGTGGCGGCGACGATGCCACGGGCGTTGTCGACGGCCTCCTGCCGCGAGGCACCGTAGACCTCACCCTCCCACGGGAACGCCGTCGCGGCGTACCGGACGTAGTCCACCCGGGTGCCGGCGGGAAGGCCGGAGGTGACCGCGGCGAGCATGCCGTTGCCCCGCTGAGGATCGGGAGTATTCGAGGTTTCCCACGTGCCGGGCACGGCGACGACCTGTAGCTTCGGGCATCCGGCCGGGTCGGCCTGGACCGCGGGGGCCGTCGCGACCGACCCCACCACGGTCGCCGCGGCGACCGCCGCCAACGTCAACGCACTTCTCAACCCCACCACGGCCCCCTGAGGTCTCCTGCCGATCTCGACTCCGTCACGAAATGATGCCTAAGAAATATGACACAAAGATGAACGGGATGGGAGAGCATCTTTACTCGCGCAGGACGGTCACCACTCCTCCGCCGATGTTGGTGACGAACACGTTCCCCGCCCCGTAGTCGACCGCCGTCCCCACCGTGCCGCGGTCCACCACGCGCTGCAGCTGCCCAGGACGGTCCACGACGGTCACCGCCGAGCCGCCGATGTTGGTGACGAAGACGTTGCCGGTCAACGGATCCGTGACCACGACACCGGGAGGCAGCAGCTCCGCCGGCAGCGGTCCGACGGTCGGATCGTGGTCCGCGATCGTCACGTTGCCGGCGCCGATGTTCGTCACGTAGACGCCGTCGGTGCCGGCGTCGAGCGTGAGTTCGGGGGTGAGGCCCGCGAGCGGGGACGCCGCCGGCCGCTCCGGGGACGGCGACGGCCCGGCGAGAGTGCGGTCGCGGTCGACGGTGACCGTGCCGACGCCGAGGTTGGTGACCGCGACGTTGCCGTTACCGCCGTCCACGCGCATCTCGACGGGCGCGCCGGAGGATTCACCGGCCGCACCGGCGGCCGGGCGCGGCGGCACGGCCACCGACACGCCGCCCGGACCCACGTTCGTGATGCACGAGTTCCCCGCTCCCCCATCGACTCCGAGGAGGCGCAGGCCGTCGTACCCGACCACCGGCGGCGCCTGCGGCGTGCCGTTCACGGTGACGGCGCCGCCGACGTTGCGCACGCACTCGCCGGGGGCCTGCGCGGCGGCGGGAGTGGCCGCCAGCGCCGCCAGGGTTCCGGCCCCGAGCATTCCTGCCGCGAGTGATCGTCTCGTGATCCGGTGACCCATGCGCACGACCATAACGCGCGAACCGTCCCGAACGGACGAAACGGGACGGGCGCGCCCACCGGATTTCCGGTGGGCGCGCCCGTCGTGGGTTCTGCTACCTCAGCGCTCAGCGCTGCGGCATCGTGGTGGTGGTGATCGGCGAAGGGAGCACCGTTGCACCCTCGAGGTACCGATCGACCGCCGCCGCGCAGGAACGACCCTCCGCGATGGCCCACACGATGAGCGACTGACCACGGCCCATGTCGCCGGCGACGAACACGCCGTCGACGTTGGTGGCCCACTCCGTCGAGCGGGCGACGTTGCCGCGCTCATTCAGGTCCACGCCGAGGTCGGTGAGCAGGCCCGGCTTCTCGGGGCCGACGAAACCCGTGGCGAGCAGCACCAGGTCGGCCTCGAGTTCGAAGTCGGTACCCTCGACCTTCTCGAAGCGGCCGTTCACCATCTTCACCTCGTGCGCCTTCAGGGCGGCGACCTTGCCGTCCTTGCCGACGAACTGCTCGGTGTTGACGGAGAACACGCGCTCGCCGCCCTCCTCGTGCGCGGAGGACACGCGGTACATCAGCGGGTAGGTCGGCCACGGGGTCGACTCGGCGCGCTGCTCCGGCGGACGCGGCATGATCTCGAACTGGTGCACGCTGGCCGCGCCCTGACGGTGCGAGGTGCCGAGGCAGTCGGCGCCGGTGTCACCGCCGCCGATGATGACGACCTTCTTGCCCTTCGCCGTGATGGTCGGCTCCGGCAGGTCGCCGAGCTGCACGCGGTTGGCGATCGGCAGGAACTCCATCGCCTGGTGGATGCCGTCGAGCTCACGACCGGGGATCGGCAGGTCACGGGCCTCGGTGGCGCCACCGGCGAGCACGACCGCGTCGAACTGCTCGCGCAGCTCGTCGGCGGTGATGTCGACACCGACGTTGACGCCCGCCTTGAAGACGGTGCCCTCGGCCTCCATCTGCGTGAGGCGGCGGTCGATGACGGCCTTCTCCATCTTGAACTCGGGGATGCCGTAGCGCAGCAGACCACCGATGCGGTCCTCGCGCTCGAACACGGTCACCGCGTGGCCGGCGCGGGTGAGCTGCTGCGCTGCAGCCAGACCCGCCGGACCGGAGCCGACGACCGCGACCTTCTTGCCGGTCAGCTTCGACGGCATGACCGGCGCGACCCAGCCCTCGTCGAAGGCCTTCTCGATGAGCTCGACCTCGACCTGCTTGATGGTCACCGGGTCCTGGTTGATGCCCAGGACGCAGGAGGCCTCACACGGTGCGGGGCACAGCCGGCCGGTGAACTCCGGGAAGTTGTTGGTGGCGTGCAGGCGCTCGATGCCGTCGTTCCACTTGCCCTTGTAGGCCAGGTCGTTCCACTCGGGAATCAGGTTCCCGAGGGGACAACCGTTGTGGCAGAACGGGATACCGCAGTCCATGCAGCGGCTGGCCTGGACCTGGAGGGTGTCGAGCGGGAACGGCTCGTACACCTCCTTCCAGTCGAGCAGCCGCAGCGGAACCGGCCGGCGCACAGGGGTTTCGCGCGAGCCGTGCTTGAGGAAACCGGTCGGATCAGCCACGAGCCGCCTCCATGATCGCCTCGTCCACGTTCGCGCCTCGAATCTCGGCGTCCTTGATTGCCATGAGTACCTTCTTGTAATCGCGAGGCATGACCTTCGCGAAGTGACTGACCTGCTGCGACCAGTCGGCCAGAATGCGGGCTGCAACCTCGGAGCCCGTCTCGTCACGATGGCGCTCGATGGCGCCCTTGAGCCAGAGGAAGTCCTCGCCCTCGAGGTCCTCGAGATCGACCAGCTCGGTGTTCAGGTTGTCCTCGAAGTCGCGATCGGGGTTGTACACGAACGCGACACCCCCGGACATGCCGGCGCCGAAGTTGCGGCCGGTCTTGCCCAGGATGACCACCTTGCCACCGGTCATGTACTCGCAGCCGTGGTCGCCGACGCCTTCGACGACGGCCGTGGCACCCGAGTTACGCACGGCGAACCGCTCACCCGCCACGCCGCGGATGAGAGCCTCGCCACTGGTGGCACCGAACAGGATCACGTTGCCGGCGACGATGTTGTCCTCGGCGACGAAGCCCGGCGCCGCGTTCAGCGGCGGGCGGACGACGATCCGGCCACCGGACAGGCCCTTTCCGACGAAGTCGTTGGCGTCGCCGAACAGCCGCAGCGTGATGCCCTTGGGCACGAACGCGCCGAAGCTGTTGCCGGCCGAACCGGTGAAGGTGATGTCGATCGTGTTGTCCGGCAAGCCCTCCCCGCCGTACACCTTGGTGAGCTCGTGGCCGAGCATGGTGCCGACGGTGCGGTTGACGTTGGCGATCTTGGTCTCGATCGTCACCGGCGTACCCGACTCGAGCGCCGGCCTCGCCTGCGTGATGAGCTCGTTGTCGAGCGCCTTGTCCAGGGCGTGGTCCTGCTCCTTGGTGCAGTGCAGGTCCTGCTCGCAGAAGATCGGCGAACGGGTCTGCTCCAGCAGCGGCGACAGGTCCAGCTTCGAGGCACGGTAGTGGTCGACGGCCTTGGTGGTGTCGAGCATGTCGACCCGGCCGATCGCCTCGTCGAGGGAGCGGAAGCCCAGCTCGGCCAGGTACTCGCGCACCTCCTCGGCGATGTAGAGCATGAAGTTCTCGACGAACTCCGGCTTGCCGGTGAACCGCTTGCGCAGCACCGGGTTCTGCGTCGCCACGCCCACCGGGCAGGTGTCGAGATGGCACACGCGCATCATGATGCAGCCGGACACCACCAGCGGAGCGGTGGCGAAGCCGAACTCCTCACCGCCGAGCAGGGCGGCGATGACCACGTCGCGGCCGGTCTTCATCTGCCCGTCCACCTGCACGACGATGCGGTCGCGCAGACCGTTGAGCAGCAGCGTCTGCTGCGTCTCGGCGAGGCCGAGCTCCCACGGCGCACCCGCGTGCTTGAGCGAGGTCAGCGGGGAGGCGCCGGTGCCACCGTCGTGACCGGAGATCAGCACCACATCGGCGTGGGCCTTCGACACACCCGCGGCGACGGTGCCGACACCGATCTCGGAGACCAGCTTCACGTGGATGCGGGCCTGCGGGTTGGCGTTCTTCAGGTCGTGGATCAGCTGCGCGAGATCCTCGATCGAGTAGATGTCGTGGTGCGGCGGCGGCGAGATCAGGCCCACGCCCGGCGTCGAACCACGCACCTCGGCGACCCACGGGTACACCTTGTGCGGCGGCAGCTGACCACCCTCACCCGGCTTGGCGCCCTGCGCCATCTTGATCTGGATGTCGGTGCAGTTCGTCAGGTAGTGCGCGGTGACACCGAACCGGCCGGAGGCGACCTGCTTGATCGCCGAGCGACGCCAGTCGCCGTTCGCGTCCGGGGTGAAGCGGTCCGGATGCTCGCCGCCCTCACCGGAGTTCGAGCGGGCGCCGAGGCGGTTCATCGCGATCGCGAGGGTCTCGTGCGCCTCCGCGGAGATCGAGCCGTAGCTCATCGCACCCGTGGAGAACCGCTTGACGATCTCGCTCGCCGGCTCGACCTCCTCGAGCGGCACCGCCGGGCGGGCACCCTTGCGGAACTCGAACAGGCCACGCAGCGACGCGAGCCGCTCCGACTGGTCGTCGACCAGCCTGGTGTACTCCTTGAAGATCGAGTACTGCCCGGTGCGGGTGGCGTGCTGGAGCTTGAACACCGTGTCCGGGTTGAACAGGTGGAACTCACCCTCGCGGCGCCACTGGTACTCGCCGCCGACCTCGAGCTCGCGGTGGGCGTGCTCCGACGGACGGTCCATGAAGGCGAGGGAGTGCCGGGCGGCGACGTCCTGGGCGATCTCGTCGAGGCCGATTCCGCCGAGCTGCGACTGCATCCCGGTGAAGTACTCGTCGACGACCTCCTGCGAGAGGCCGATCACCTGGAACAGCTGCGCACCGGTGTAGGAGGCGAGCGTGGAGATGCCCATCTTGGACATCACCTTGAGCACGCCCTTCGAGGCGGCCTTGATGTAGTTCGCGAGGGCCTTGTCGAGGGTGATGCCGTCCGGCAGGTCGCCGTTCTGCAGCAGCTCGTCGATGGTCTCGAAGGCCATGTACGGATTGACCACGGCCGCACCGAAACCGCACAGCGCGGCGATGTGGTGCACCTCGCGGGCGTCGCCGGCCTCGACGAGCAGGCCCACCTTGGTGCGGGTCTTCTCGCGGACGAGGTGGTGGTGCACCGCGGAGGTGAGCAGCAGCGACGGGATCGGCGCGAGGTTCTCGTCGGACTCGCGGTCCGACAGCAGGATCAGGCGCGCGCCCTTCTCGATGGCCTCGGAGACCTCGCCGCGGATGTTCTCGAGCGCGCGGCGCAGACCCTCGCCGCCCTCGGCGACGGGGTACAGGCCGCGGATGATGACGCTGTTGAAGCCGGGGAACTTGCCGTCGTCGTTGACGTGGATCAGCTTCTGCAGGTCGTCGTTGTCGATGACCGGCGCGGAGACGAGGATCTGCCGGCACGAGTCGGCGGTCGGGTTCAGCAGGTCGCCCTCGGGCCCGAGCATGCCGCCCAGGCTCGTGACGACCTCCTCCCGGATGGCGTCGAGCGGCGGGTTGGTGACCTGCGCGAACAGCTGCGAGAAGTAGTCGAACAGCATTCGCGGACGCGCGGAGAGCACGGCGATGGGGGTGTCGGTGCCCATCGAGCCGAGCGCCTCGCCGCCGGTCGCGGCCATCGGCTTGACCAGGAGGTTGACCTCCTCGCTGGTGTACCCGAACACCTGCTGCCGCAACACGACCCGCTCGTGCGACATGTAGGTGTACTTGCTCTCGGGCAGATCCTCGAGCCGGGCGATGCCCTGGTCGATCCACTCCTGGTAGGGGTGCTCGGCGGCGAGGGCGCTCTTGATCTCCTCGTCGTCGATGATGCGGCCCTGCGAGGTGTCGACGAGGAACATGCGACCGGGCTGCATGCGCAGCTTGCGCACGACCTTCTGCGGTTCGATGTCGAGCACGCCCACCTCGGAGGCCATGATCACGAGGCCGTCGTCGGTGACCCACACGCGCGACGGGCGCAGGCCGTTGCGGTCGAGGACCGCGCCGACGACGGTGCCGTCGGTGAAACACACCGACGCCGGGCCGTCCCACGGCTCCATGAGCGCCGCGTGGTACTCGTAGAACGCGCGACGGGCCGGGTCCATGGACTCGTGCCGCTCCCACGCCTCGGGGATCATCATGAGCACGGCGTGCGGCAGGCTGCGGCCGCCGAGGTGCAGGAGTTCGAGCACCTCGTCGAAGCGGGCCGTGTCGGACGCGCCCTCGGTGCAGACCGGGAAGATCTTCTCGAGCTTCTCGCGGCCGCCGAACACGTCGGAGTCGATGAGCGCCTCGCGGGCACGCATCCAGTTGGCGTTGCCGGTGACGGTGTTGATCTCGCCGTTGTGGGCGACACGGCGGAACGGGTGCGCCAGCGGCCACGACGGGAAGGTGTTGGTGGAGAAGCGCGAGTGCACCAGGCCCAGCGCCGATTCGACGCGCTCGTCCTGCAGATCGCGGTAGAAGCCCTCGAGCTGCGGCGTGGTGAGCATGCCCTTGTAGACGAAGGTCGACGCCGACAGGCTCGGGAAGTACACCGTCTCGCTGCCGGGGCCGTCCTGGCCGGCGCCCTCGCGGCCGAGCTCGTGCTCGGTGCGCTTGCGGACCACGTAGGCCCGCCGCTCGAGCTCCAGGCCACCGAGGGTCCGGTCGGGCGAGGTGATGAAGATCTGGCGGAAGCTCGGCATCGCCTGCCGGGCCAGCGTTCCCAGGTCGGAGGGGTCGACGGGAACCTCGCGCCAGCCGAGGACCTGCAGGCCCTCCTCGGCGACGATCGCGTCGACCGCGGCGACGGCCTCGTCGGCGGCCTTCTCGTCCTGCGGCAGGAAGGCGATGCCGGTGGCGTAGAAGCCGATCGGCGGCAGGTCGAAGTCGACGACCTCACGGAGGTAGCGGTCCGGGACCTGGATGAGAATGCCGGCACCGTCGCCGGTGTTCGACTCGGAGCCCGCCGCGCCGCGGTGCTCGAGGTTCACCAGAGCGGTGATCGCCTTCTCCACGATGTCCCGGCTGCGGCGACCATGCATGTCGACGACGAATGCGACACCACAGGCGTCGTGCTCGTTCGCCGGGTGGTAGAGCCCTTGCGGCCCGGGAAGATGCTTCATACCTAGCCTTCGTTGCGTTAGATTGCAGCGACGACCAGCAGCGCTGATGGCCATCTACTTGCGTGAGCAAGTACCGACACGTGGTGGATCGGCACCGATCACCGTTCAGTATCCGCCCTTCCGCGACGATGCGGGTGCCAATTTTCGGCAGCTCGGGCCGGACCTCCCGGTCGGCTTGGACGTCGTGTGTCCACCGTGTTGCGTACAACGATATGTCAGCCGCCGGGGGACGACGCAACCAAGGCTATCCTATCCATCCCTAACGAGCCGGTGACCGCCCGTTAACACGCGGTTGACGCACGACCGGGCGGCGCGCCTCGTCACCGCAGCGCGCGCACCATCCGGCGGAGGTCGTCGCGCGGGTCGAGATCCACATCGTCCGAGGTCAGACGGTGCAGGATCATCCCGTCGAGGTGGTCGGTGAGCACGCGCGCCCCGGCGACGGGATCCGAGGATCCGAGGGCGGCGAGCACCGCCAGACCCATGCTCCGCAGTTCGTCGCGGCGGCGCTGCACGGACCGTCGCAGCGACGGCGAGGCGGTGGCCTCGACGAACAGCGCGAACCGGGCGCGGGTACGTACGGCATCGGGGCCTGTCGCGAACATCACGTACCCGGCGAGCATGTCGACGAGCTCCTCCTCGGTGCGCGGGAGGTTTCCGCCGCCGAGGACGGCGACGTCGGCCCGGTCGCGCTCGACGAGGCGGTCGAGGACGCCCCCGAGCAGGGCCCGGCGGGTGCGGAAGTAGTTCGACGTGGAACCGGCCGGCACGCCGGCGGCCGCGTCCACCCCGCGATGAGTGAGCCCGCGCAACCCTTCCCGGCCGAGCAGGTCGATCGCGGCGTCGAGCACCGCTGCGCGCTTGTCGGTCACATCTTGACACTACAACAGTAGTGACATGACACTACATCCGTAGTACTTTGACTTCATGACCAGGAACAACGGCGGCAGGGCCGCGATCCTCGGCGGGGGCATCGGCGGGCTCACCGCAGCGAATGCACTGATCCGGCAGGGCTGGCACGTCGACGTGTTCGAGCGCTCCCCCGCGCTGCCGCCCACCGGGACGGCCCTGGGAATGTGGCCGGCCGCGCTCGACGCACTCGCCTCGGCAGGGCTCGGCGGCGGCGTCGAGCGGCTCGGCGTCGCACTGGACCGCGGCGCGATCATGCGGCCCGACGGCCGCGAGCTCGCACGGTTTCGCACCCGGCGTCCCGCCGTACTGCTCTCCCGGCCGGCCCTGCTGGGCCTGCTCGCCGCGGGCCTGCCCGACGAGGCGGTACGGCTCGGCCGGCCCGCTCCGCCGCTGACCGAGCTCGCCGGCTACGACGTCGTGATCGGCGCGGACGGCCTGGGCAGTCCGACCCGTGACGCCCTCTTCGGCCCGGACCACCGGCCCGTCCACGCCGGCATCGCGGCGTGGCGCGGCTGGGTGGACGGCACCGTGGACACCGCGACCGAGACGTGGGGGGCGGGTGCGCTGTTCGGCATCACGCCCCGCGAGGGCGGCCTGATCAACTGGTTCGCCGCCGTCCGCGCGCCGGCCGGCACCACCGGCGGCGTCGACGACCTCGTCGCCCGGTTCGGCGACTGGCATCCGGCCGTGCGCGACGTGCTGAACCGCCTGGATCCGGCGACGGTGCTCCACCACGAGATCTACCAGTCCCCGCCGCTGCCGTCGTACGTGCGCGGCAACGTCGCACTGCTCGGCGACGCCGCCCATGCCATGACCCCCAACCTCGGCCGCGGTGCCTGCGAGGCGATCGTCGACGCGGCCACCCTCGCGGATCTGCTCGCCCGGTTCGACGTGCGCGACGCGCTCGGCCGGTACGACCGGGCCCGGCGACGCGCCACCCGGCTTCTCGTGCGGGCGTCGTACGCGGCGAGCCGGGTGACCACCGCCGAGCACTGGACGGGCCTGCGCGACGCCGTGGTCGGCCTCGCGACCCGGCGAGGGGCGTGACGCATCCACCTGTGCGTCTGTCCTGCTGTACTGCAACAACTTTCGATCGGAAGCCGGCCTCCGCCCCGGACCCCCGGCCCGGCGACCACGCTCGTGTTCCCCCGAACCCGCCCCACGGCAGTGCCCTCGGCCGTACCCTTCGCGCCATGAGCCCGGACCTCGAGGGGCACGGCGGCGATCACGCCGCGGCGGTGGCCCGCTCCCACGGCGTCGAGACGATGTTCACCCTCTCCGGCGCGCACGTGTTCCCGCTGTACGACGCCGCGGTCAAGGGTGAAGCACGCATGCGGCTGATCGACGTGCGCCACGAGCAGACCGCGGTGTTCGCCGCCGAGGCCACCGGCAAGCTCCTGCGGCATCCCGGGCTGGCCGTGCTCACCGCCGGGCCGGGCGTGACGAACGGCGTCAGTGCCGTCACCCAGGCATACTTCGCGGGGTCGCCGCTGGTGGTGCTCGGCGGCCGCGCACCCAACGCCCGCTGGGGCACGGGCAGCCTGCAGGAACTCGACCAGCCGCCGCTGCTGTCCACCGTCACGAAGCTGTCCGAGACGGCGGCGACCGTGGATCGCGTCGGCCCGCTGGTCGACGAGGCGTTCACGGCGGCCCGCACGTCGCACCGGGGGCCGGCGTTCGTGGACGTGCCGATGGACGAACTGTTCGGCCGTGCCACCCTGCCGCGTCCGTCGCCGCCGGCCGCGGTCCGGCTCGAGCCCGACTCCGAGTCGCTGGCGGAGATCGCCGCCCTGCTCGCCGGGGCACGGCGGCCGCTGCTGGTGCTGGGTACCGACGTGTGGGCCGATCACGCCGAGGAGGCGGCACTGCGGTTCGTCGACGAGGCCGGCATCCCGGTGATCACCAACGGCATGGGCCGCGGGGTGGTCCCGGGTGGCCATCCCCTCCTCGTCACCAAGGCCCGCGGCACCGCGGTGGGGACGTGCGACCTGGCGATCGTCGTGGGCACCCCACTGGACTTCCGCCTCGGCTACGGCCGGTTCGGTGGGCGCGACGGCGCGCCCGCGGCCCTGGTGGTGCACGTGGCCGACTCCCCCGGTCAGGTGTCGGCACACGCCGAACTCGCCGGCTCGGTGTCCGGCGACCTCACGGCGTGCCTCGACGGCATCCTGTCGGCGCTGTCGTCGCGCCCGGACACGGACGTCTGGGCGACCGGACTGCGCGACGAGGTAACTGCCGCCGCGGCGCGCGACGCCGCCCTGCTGGCCGCCGAGGCCGATCCGATCCACCCGGCCCGGATCTACGGCGAACTGCTGCCGCGGCTGGCCGAAGACGCCGTGGTCATCGGCGACGGCGGTGACTTCGTGTCGTTCGCGGGCAAGTTCGTCGAGCCGAAGCGGCCCGGGCAGTGGCTCGATCCGGGGCCGTACGGCTGTCTCGGCGCCGGGCTCGGCGCGGCCGTCGCGGCGCGGGTGGCGCGGCCGTCGAGTCAGGTGGTGCTGCTGCTCGGCGACGGTGCTGCCGGTCTGTCGCTGATGGATATCGACACCCTCGTGCGGCACGAGCTGCCCGTGGTGATCGTGGTGGGCAACAACTCGGCGTGGGGACTCGAGAAGGGACCGATGCAGCTGCTGTACGGGTACGACGTGGCAGCCGACCTGGCGCCGGGCACGCGGTACGACCTGGTCGCGACCGCTCTCGGGGCGGGCGGTGAGCTGGTGACGGATCCGCGGGAGCTCGGTCCGGCGCTGGACCGGGCCTTCGCGTCCGGGGTGCCGTATCTGGTGAACGTGCTGACGGACGTCACGGCGGCGTATCCGCGGGGCACCACAGGAATCTGAGAGCGGCCGGATCACCTAGCACGCGAACGTAAAAACCCCTTAAATAACAACTGACCGCAGCGATTAAATCAGCTGCGGTCAGCGGTATCGAAAGGGTAACAGGGGGTGGTTAGGGTACGGAAACAAAAGTTCCGTGAAGTGAGTCACATCAGGTTTGGCCCTGTTCAGCCCCGGGAACCGTCCCCGGACGCGGTTGCGTGGAGATGTCCGTCACGCGACAACTGATTGAACACTCAACTATCTGGGAAAACGTCCCGAGTCGGGCAAAACAGTCCGTGCATCCTGCATGTAGGACGCGGGTACGTGCCAGACTGCTCGCCATGAGCACGACCCGCACGGCAACCCGCACGACCGCCCGGCCCGCGCGAGGGGGCGCGACGAACCTCGTCGACCTCGCGGCGGCCGCCGACGAGCACACCGTCGCCGACGCCCATCAGGGCCAGGTGTTCCTCGGCATCCTCCACCGCGAGAACGACAGCGTCACCGCGGCACTCACGACCGCCGAGACCTGCGCGCGGATCGAACGCGGCAGCGGCTCCGTCGCCGCCGCACAGCGATACGAGGCGGAGGCCCGGCGGCTGCGCGAGACCCAGCGGGAACTGCACTGCATGATCGCGAACCTGCGGACGCGCTTCGCCGGCTCCGGCTCCTGAGCGGGCGCGCCGAGCGACCGGACAACGACTCGGGCCCCCGATCCGTATGGATCGGGGGCCCGAGGTGATGGTGTGCGGTTCGCAATACCTGGTCGGCAGCACTTTCTGCAGAGGCGTTCCAGAGCTTTTCCCTGAGTTCTCCGGAGCATTACCCGTCCTGCTCGGCGAGGGCCACCCTTGCGGACTTCCTGACCCGAGACGCGAGTCCGTATCAGGCCGAACCTGCAGCTTCCGGATCATGCGAGGTGATGTGGCGGCACACCAGCATGTGGTGAGCGCCCCTTTGGAACCGGTAGTCGACCTCGACGACTTCACCGGCGATGTCGTGGTTCCGAAGGTCGGTGAGCAGCTCGTCCACGCGGGGATAGCGAACCGAGGAACCCGAGACCACGAGCGGAAAGACCCGCAGTTCACCGCGGGCGACACGCATCAGTTCCCGGATCGCGTCGAGGTGGAAGGTGTGATCGAGGCGGTCGGAATAGCTGAACAGCAGGTGCGAGCTGAGCACGAGATCGAAAGCGGCATCGGGGAACGGCAAGGACGGCAACCGCCCGGCAACGTAGCGGCGCGGATGCCGGCGGATATCTGCGGCGAATTCCTCGACTGCCTGCCGACGCACGCGTGCATGCTCGTCGGGATCGGCGAAGAACGTCCAGTCGTAATGTTCGGCGTGGGCTCGGATGTACCGGTTCCCACGATCGGTTTCAGCTACCGCAACGACGGCGAGTTGTTCGGTCTCGCGGTCGAAAGCCATATCGCATGCGGTCACGTCACCGCCGAGGCGGTTCACTGCGCTGGTGAACCCCGCGGCGCCGCCCGGACAGTCCAGGATTGTGCGGGACAGGTCCTCGTCGGTGAGATTGAACATCGACCGGTACTCGTCCAGTGAACGGGAGCTGATCAGCATCTCGCCGATACCTGTCGTGGGTGCGGTATCGATGTCGTGGGTCACGGGGTGGTTCCTCTCGGATCGAGGCCACCTCACCCGCCGACCGGTATCACCGTCGTACAGGAAAGTGAGCGTCACCGACCGCGGAGAAGGCGGCCGGACAACACAGTCGACAAGGCCGCTAGAAGTACGGCCACCAGGGCTGTGTCAGGGTCATCACCGCTCTATGACAACACGGCCGAAGACCGAATCCGAATCGGACCGCCCGTCCGATCGATCAACGAAACGAGGCCACGACCTCTTTCGAGTTCGTGACCTCGTCCGTCGCAGTTCGTGGAACTGCTCATGGTGGGCGAAGGGGGACTTGAACCCCCACGTCCCGAAGGACACTGGCACCTGAAGCCAGCGCGTCTGCCATTCCGCCACTCGCCCGAGCGACTGGAGAACAGTAACACACCCTCCCGCCGAACAACGATTCGCCTGCACAGAGGCCCTTTGCCGACGCTGCACCGGCCCGCCGGGGCAGCGCCGCCCCCTCCACCGGGCCGGATCGGACGAAAAGTCGATACCATGCAGAAGCGAGCTCTGCATTGCGACACGCAGACCGGAAAGGGGGTCGCCGTGGGTATCGCGCAGCGATTCGAGCGCAAGCTGCAGGCTGCCGTCAGCGACGTGTTCGCGCGCGTCTTCGGTGGCGGTGTAGTTCCGCAGGAAGTGGAGGCCGCGCTCCAGCGCGAGGCCACCGACGGCGTCCAGCAGCTCGACCGGGGCCACATGCTGGCTCCCAACCGGTACGTGATCACGATCAGCGAATCCGATCACGAAGCCCTCGCCGCGGATCGGGACTTGACGGTGAAGGCGTTCGCGCGTCACCTTGAGGACTTCATCCGCGAGCAGGGGTGGCAGACCTACGGTCAGATCCAGGTCGCATTCGAGTCGTCGGCGGCACTGCACACCGGGCAGTTCCGCACGCACGGGTCGGTCGACCCCGACGTCGGGCGCTCACCGGTGCGCGCCTCGGCCTCGCGGACACCGCACAACCGTTCAACCGTGACCCCCGACCCAGGAGTTGGCTCGATGACGCAGAATCCAGGCTACGACCCAAGCCGTGACCCCGCCGAGAGCGCCGAACCGCAGTACGCGCGGAACGGTCACGCGCACGTAGGCCAGGATCAGCGCTACCAGCAGGGCCAGCGGAACGGCGGGGCGTATCCCGCCGCGCAGGCGCCCTACGGCGGCGAGCAGCAGGGCGGTTACGACGCCGGCGGCTACGACCAGCAGGACTACGGCCGGGCCGGCGGCCACGAGGACCGGGGCTACGGCGAGGAGCGGGGCTACGGCGGCCACTCCGGACAGGCGTACAGCCAGGACTACGGGCGCGACTACTCCCCGCAGTACCCGTCGCAGCAGGCCTACGGCGACGACCGCTACCAGGGCGGGTACGCCCAGCCCGGCGGCTACGACCAGGGCTACGCCGACCAGGCTTACGGCCAGCAGGGCTACGCCGGACAGGGGTACCCCGACCAGGGCTACGCGGAGCAGGGTTACGGCCAGCAGGGCTACCCCGACCAGGGGTACGCGGATCAGGGCTATGCGGATCAGGGCTACGGCGCCGGCGCGTACCAGCCCCCGCAGGCCGGCCGGGTGCTGACCGCGACGCTCCAGCTCGAGGACGGCAGCGGGCGCTACTACCAGCTCCGGGAGGGCAGCAACATCGTCGGACGCGGGCAGGACGCCCAGTTCCGGCTGCCGGACACCGGTGTCTCCCGGCGCCACATCGACATTCGCTGGGACGGGCAGGTGGCCATGCTTTCGGATCTCGGTTCCACCAACGGCACCACCGTCAACGGCGCGCCCGTGCAGGACTGGCAGCTCGCCGACGGCGACGTGATCCGGGCGGGACACTCGGAGATCCTGGTGCGCATTCTCTGAACGCCGGGGACCGAGACCCGATCGGAACCGGCACGAGACCCATCCGACGCGTCGGCAACGCGCCGGACGATGCGTCTCGTCGCCCGGGGTCCGTATTGTGGGTGACCGCAGCGCACCGGACGACACCGCACCGGGCCGATACGCAGAAGGAGGGCGAGCCGTGCAGGGGCTGATTCTGCAGCTGACCCGGGCGGGGTTCCTGCTCCTGCTGTGGTTGTTCATCTGGGCGATCCTGCGCACGCTGCGGTCGGACATCTACGCCGGTGCCGCACGTCCGGTCCCGCGTTACTCGCCGCGCAACCAGTCGGTGCTGCCCTCGCTGGGCCGCGGCAAGTCCGCGAAGTTCCTGGTGGTGACCCAGGGCGCGCTTGCGGGCACCCGCATCACGCTCGGCACCCAACCCGTCCTGATCGGCCGGGCCGACGACTCGACCCTCGTCCTCACCGACGACTACGCCTCCACCCGGCACGCCCGCCTGTCGCCGCGCGGGTCGGACTGGTACGTCGAGGACCTGGGCTCGACCAACGGCACGTACCTGGACCGTGCCAAAGTCACCACCGCCGTCCGCGTACCCCTGGGCACACCTGTCCGGGTCGGGAAGACCGTGATCGAGCTCCGCCCGTGACCCTCGTACTGCGTTACGCCGCCCGCAGCGACCGCGGCTTGGTTCGTTCCAACAACGAAGATTCCGTGTACGCGGGGGCCCGCCTGCTCGCCCTCGCCGACGGAATGGGGGGCCACGCCGCCGGCGAGGTCGCCTCGCAGCTGATGATCGCGGCGCTCGCCCACCTCGACGACGACGAACCCGGCGGGGACCTGCTCGGCAAGCTCGCCGCCGCCGTGCGCGAGGGCAACGCCGCCATCGCCGATCAGGTCGAGGAGGAACCCGAACTCGACGGCATGGGCACCACGCTCACCGCCATCCTCTTCGCCGGCAGCAAGCTCGGCCTCGCCCACATCGGCGATTCGCGCGCCTACCTGCTGCGCGACGGCCAGCTCACCCAGATCACCCGCGACGACACCTTCGTGCAGTCCCTCGTCGACGAGGGCCGCATCACGCCCGAGCAGGCGCACAGCCACCCGCAGCGATCGCTGATCATGCGCGCCCTCACCGGCAGCGAGGTCGAACCGACCCTCACCGTGCGCGAGGCGCGCGCCGGCGACCGCTACCTCATCTGCTCCGACGGCCTGTCCGACGTCGTCAGCGACGAGACCATCGCCAACACCCTGAGCGAGGGCACGCAGGACGAGTGCGCCGACCGGCTCATCGAACTCGCGCTGCGCAGCGGCGGCCCCGACAACGTCACCGTCGTCGTCGCCGACGTCATCGACCTCGACTACGGCCAGAGCCACCCGATCGTCGCCGGCGCCGCGTCCGGGGACGACGAGGACACCCCGCCGCCCAACACCGCCGCGGGCCGCGCCGCCGCGATGCGTCCGCCGCGGGCCACGCCCAAGCGCGTCGTCGTGCAGAACGAACCCGAGCCCAAGCGCAAGCGCAGCCGGATGTGGTGGCCGCTCGTCGCGGTCGTGGTGCTCGGACTGCTCGTCGCCGGGGCAGCCGTGGGCCGCACGATGATCCGCAGCTACTACTACGTCGGCGACGACGACGGCCGCGTCACGGTGCTGCGCGGCGTACCCGGCAACATCCTCGGCTACTCGCTGCAGGAACAGTCCCTCGTCGGCTGCCTCGCCGACGACGGAACCTTGACCCTGACCTCCCCGCAGGAGGCCGACTGCCGCGTCATGCTGGTCGACGACCTGCAGCCGACCGCCCGCGAGCAGGTGCGGGCGGGCCTGCCCTCCGGATCCCTCGACGACGCGCGCACCCAGATGAACCGTCTCGCCGAGAACGACCTGCTCCCGGTGTGCGTCGAGGAACAGCCGGCCCCCGCACCGGCGCCGGCTCCGGCGCCCGAGCCGGCGCCCGCACCGGCCCCGACGACCCCGCCGGCAGCTCCCGCGTCGGAGCCCGCACCCGCCGCGGCACCGGCCCCCGCACCGACCCCGACACCCGAGCCGACGCCGGCGGTTCCGCAGGTGCCGGGCCAGAACTGCCGGGTGGGCGCCTGATGTCGGTGTCCCACGCACCCGGAGCTTCCTTCCCCAGTCCTCCCGGAGGTTTCGCCCCGGCTCCCGCCGTGTCCACCCGGCGCGGCACGGAGCTGCTGCTCATCGTCGCCGCCATCGCGATCACCACGGTGTCGCTGATGCTGGTCGAGGCGAGCCAGGAACAGACCGTGACCCTGGATCTGGCCAAGTACGGGCTGACGTATGCGGTGCTGTTCCTCGCCGCGCACCTGGCGGTGCGCCGGTTCGCGCCGTACGCCGACCCGCTGCTGCTGCCGATCGTCGCGCTGCTCAACGGCCTCGGACTGGTCCTGATCCACCGGCTCGACCTCGCCGACGAGGAGAACGCGCTCTACCTCGGGCAGCCGATCCCCTCCCCCGACGCCAACCAGCAGGTGCTGTGGACGGCGCTCGCCATCGCCGGCTTCGTCGCGGTGCTCGCGCTGCTGCACGACTACCGGCTCCTCGCCCGGTTCAGCTACACGCTGGGCCTGATCGGCCTCGTCGCCCTCGCGGTCCCGGCCCTGCTGCCGTCCCGCTTCTCCGAGGTCAACGGCGCCAAGATCTGGATCCGGCTGCCCGGGTTCAGCATCCAGCCCGGCGAGTTCGCCAAGATCCTGCTCATCATCTTCTTCGCCTCCGTGCTGGTGGCCAAGCGCGACCTGTTCACCACCGCCGGCAAACACGTGCTCGGCATGGACTTCCCCCGCGCCCGCGACCTGGGCCCGATCCTGGCCGCGTGGATCCTCTCGATCGGCGTCATGGTGTTCGAGAAGGACCTCGGCACGTCGCTGCTGCTGTTCAGCACGGTGCTGGTGATGCTGTACATCGCGACCGAGCGGGTGGGCTGGCTGCTCATCGGCGGTGCCCTGCTCGTCGTCGGCTTCTACTTCGCCTACCAGATGTTCGGGCACGTGCGGGTGCGGGTGGAGACCTGGCTCGACCCGCTGGCCGACTACAACAACACCGGCTACCAGATCTCGCAGTCGCTGTTCGGTCTCGCCACCGGCGGCGTCGCCGGCACCGGGCTCGGCAGCGGACGTCCCGCGCAGGTGCCGTTCGCCAAGACCGACTTCATCGTCGCCGCGATCGGTGAGGAACTCGGGCTCATCGGCCTCAGCGCCATCCTCCTCCTGTTCCTGATCCTGATCATGCGCGGAATGCGCACCGCGATCGCCGTCCGCGACAGCTTCGGCAAGCTGCTGGCCGCCGGCCTGTCGTTCACCATCGCGATCCAGTTGTTCGTCGTCGTCGGCGGCGTCACCAAGCTGATCCCCCTCACCGGGCTCACCACGCCGTTCATGTCCTACGGCGGCTCGTCGCTGCTGGCGAACTACCTCCTGCTGGCACTGCTGGTGAAGATCTCCAACGCGGCCCGCGAACCCGCCGCCCCACGCAAGAAGGCACCGCCACCGATCGCGGACGCGCCGACGGAAATGCTGGGGCGCGGATGAACGCACCGCTCCGCAAGGTCGCGATGGCGGTGATGTTCATGGTCGTCGCGCTGCTCGCAAACGCCACCTACGTGCAGGTCATCAAGGCCGACGACCTGCGCACCGACCCGCGCAACTCCCGGGTGCTCATCGACGAGTACTCACGCCAGCGCGGCCAGATCTCCGCGAGCGGACAGGTCCTGGCGGTGTCGGTCCCCACCGACAGCCGCTACAAGTACCTGCGCACCTACCCGGCCGCGCCCGAGCAGCCGATGAGCCCGCTCGCGTATGCACCCGTGACCGGGTTCTACTCGATGCAATACGGCAGCACCGGGCTCGAGCGCACCGAGGACGAGGTCCTCAACGGCTCCGACAACCGACTGTTCGGCCGGCGCTTCTTCGATCTGGTCTCCGGGCGGGACCCGCGCGGCGGGAACGTGGTCACCACCGTCGACCCGGTCATGCAGCAGGTGGCCTACGACGAGCTCACGTCCAAGGGCTACACCGGCTCGGTCGTGGCCATCGAGCCGAGCACCGGCCGCATCCTGGCAATGGTGAGCACCCCGAGCTACGACCCCAACCGGCTCTCGGGTCACGACGGCGCCGCCACCTCGCAGGCGTGGGAGGAACTCAACGCCGACCCCGACAAGCCCATGCTCAACCGCGCCATCTCGCAGACCTACCCGCCCGGCTCGACGTTCAAGGTCGTGGTGACCGCCGCGGCCCTCGCCGCGGGCACCACTCCCGACGACCAGTTCACCGCCGCGCCGAACATCACCCTCCCCGACACCGCGACCACGCTGGAGAACTACGGCGGCGCGACGTGCGGCGGCGGCCCCACCGCCACCCTGCGCGAGGCCTTCGCCCGCTCCTGCAACACCGCCTTCGTCGAGATGGGCCTGAAGACCGGCAAGGACGCCCTCGCCGAGCAGGCCGAGGCGCTGGGCGTCGGCGAGTCCGTGGACATCCCCGTCCCCGTCGCGGCGAGCACGATCGGGCCGATCCCCGACGGCGCCGCGCTCGGCCAGTCCAGCATCGGTCAGCGTGACGTCGCACTCACCCCGCTGCAGAACGCCGTGATTGCCGCCACAGTCGCCAACGGCGGCGTCCGGATGCAGCCGCATCTGGTGTCGCAGTTGCAGTCGCCGGACCTGTCGGTGCTGGCGGAGACCACGCCGGTGTCGGCAGGACAGGCGATGTCGCCGCAGGTCGCGGCCACCCTGACCGACCTGATGATCGGATCCGAGAACTTCTCCGGCGGCGAGGGGAAGATCCCGGGGGTCCAGATCGCGTCGAAGACCGGTACCGCCGAGCACGGCGACGACCCCCGTAACACTCCCCCGCACACGTGGTATATCGCCTTTGCGCCCGCCCAGCAGCCAACAGTTGCCGTGGCGGTCATCGTGGAGGACGGCGGCGACCGCGCACTCGCCGCCACGGGAGGCTCGGTTGCCGCGCCGATCGGACGTGCCGTGATCGCGGCGGGAATGCAGAGAGGCTGATTATGGCTTTGCACAGCGGCGCCATGATCGCCGACCGATACCGGCTGCAACGGCTCATCGCCACCGGCGGCATGGGACAGGTGTGGGAGGGGCTCGACACCCGTCTCGACCGCCGGGTGGCGGTGAAGGTCCTCAAGGCCGAGCTCTCCGGCGACGCGGACTTCCTGACCCGTTTCCGGTTCGAGGCGCGCACCACCGCGCAGCTCAACCACCCCGGCATCGCCGGCGTGTTCGACTACGGCGAGACCACCGACGCCGAGGGCCAGTCCATCGCGTACCTCGTGATGGAACTCGTGCACGGCGAGCCCCTCAACGCCGTCCTCGCCCGGGTGGGCCGGCTGTCGCTGCCGCACACCCTGGACATGCTCGAGCAGACCGGGCGGGCGCTGCAGGCTGCCCACGACGCCGGGGTCGTGCACCGCGACGTCAAACCCGGCAACATCCTCATCACCCCCACCGGCCAGGTGAAGATCACCGACTTCGGCATCGCCAAGGCCGTCGACGCGTCGCCGGTGACGCGCACCGGCATGGTCATGGGCACCGCTCAGTACATCGCGCCCGAGCAGGCTCTCGGCCAGGAGGCGACGTCGGCGAGCGACGTGTACTCGCTCGGCGTCGTCGGGTACGAGGCCCTTGCCGGCCGGCGACCGTTCCTCGGCGACAGCGTCGTCACCGTCGCGATGAAGCACGTGCAGGAGACGCCCGCGCCGCTGCCCACCGACCTGCCGGCGGGGGTGCGTGAACTCATCGAGATCGCCATGACGAAGGATCCGGCGTACCGGTACACCAGCGGCGGCGAGTTCGCCGACGCCGTCTCCGCGGTGCGCGCCGGGCGGCCGGTGCCACCGCCGGGCAACGTGCCGCCGGTCACCGGTGCCACGCGGATCCTGCCGCCCGGGGTGCCGGGCACCACCGCGCCCACCGCCGCGACCCGCGCGCTCGGTCCGACCCCGCCTCCGCCGTCGCGGCCGTACTACGCCCCGACGTACGCGAACGGCGGCGACCAGCCGCCCACCGGACCCACCCCGTCCGGCGACAAGCGCTCCCCCAGCCCGAAGACCCTCGCCTGGGCGGCCGGGGCGGCGGTGGCCCTGGCGCTCGTCGCGTTGGCGCTGGTGCTGCTGGGCGGCGACAATTCGGGTGACGCGGGCCCCGCGCGGTCCACGACGACCACGCAGGCCCCGACGACCACCACCCGCGCGACGACGACCACGCGGCCGCCGCGGACCACCACCACGACGGAGGAACCGACCACCACGGCTCCTCCCACCACGACGCAGGCGCCCACCACGACCCCCGAGCCGACGACGACCACCCCGCCGCCGCCGACGACGACGGAGGCGCCGACGACCACCGCGCCGCCGACCACGACGACGGCCACGACGACCACAGCCGCCACCACGACGACGGCCGAGACGACCACCACCACGGTCTCGTTGCCGGATGGCGGCGACGGCGGTCTCGAACCCGGAGCCATAGACAACCCGTTCACCCCGATCGAGCCAGTCACCCGAGGACAGTCATGACCACACCCCGCAAGCTCTCTTCCCGCTACGAGTTGGGTGAGATCCTCGGCTTCGGTGGCATGTCGGAGGTGCACCTGGCCCGGGATCTGCGGCTCGACCGCGACGTGGCGATCAAGGTGCTGCGCGCCGACCTCGCCCGCGACCCCACGTTCTATCTCCGGTTCCGCCGCGAAGCCCAGAACGCGGCCGCGCTGAACCATCCGGCGATCGTCGCCGTGTACGACACCGGCGAGGCGGAGACCGAGGCCGGCCCGCTGCCGTACATCGTCATGGAGTACGTCGAGGGCGATACGCTGCGCGACATCGTGCGCTCCCAGGGGCCGATGACCCCGAAGCGGGCCATGGAGGTCGTGGCCGACGTGTGCGCCGCCCTGGACTTCAGCCACCGCAACATGATCGTCCACCGCGACGTCAAGCCCGCGAACGTCATGATCACCCGTTCCGGCGCGGTCAAGGTGATGGACTTCGGCATCGCCCGGGCCATCTCCGACGCCGCGAGCCCGATGACGCAGACGGCCGCGGTGATCGGCACCGCCCAGTACCTGTCGCCGGAGCAGGCCCGCGGCGAGCAGGTCGACGCCCGCTCCGACGTGTACTCGGTCGGCTGTGTGCTGTTCGAGATCCTCACCGGCAAGCCGCCGTTCCAGGGCGACTCCCCGGTGGCCGTCGCGTACCAGCATGTCCGGGAGGATCCGCCGCTGCCCTCGTCGGTGAACTCCGCCGTCCCGCCGGAGCTGGACTCGGTGATCCTCAAGGCGATGGCGAAGAACCCCGCGAACCGCTACCAGAGCGCCGCCGAGATGCGCAGCGACCTGATCCGCGTGCTCAGCGGCCAGAAGCCCAGCGCGCCGATGGTGATGACCGACGAGGACCGCACCACCATCCTCGGGGCCGTCGACGGCGCCGGGACACCGCGCAACGGCGCGGACCGCGGGGCCGCCGGAGTCGTCGCGGGTGGGACCGCGGCCGCGCCGCAACGTTCCCGGGCACTGCGCAACACGCTGCTGGGCCTGGCCGCGGTCGTGATCGTCGGCATCGTCGGCGTGTTCCTGTGGACCTCGGGCCCCGGCTCGAGCGCCGCGCAGATCCCCGTCCCCGACGTACGCAACCTCGCCGCGGAGATCGCGGAGAGCAGGCTCCAGGATGCCGGGTTCGAGGTGTCGGTGCAGATGAAGCCCGACGCGGTGGTCGCCAGCGGCAACGTCGTCAACACCCGGCCGGTCGCCGGGGTCCAGGCCGAGGAGGGCAGCACCGTCACCCTCGAGGTCTCGAGCGGGCCCGAACAGGTGCAGATCCCGCGGCTCGCGGGCATGAACCAGCAGGAGGCGCTGCAGACCCTGGCCGAGGCCGGGCTGCGGCTCGATCCGAATGTGGCGCGGGCGCCGTCGTCGGCGGCCGAACGCGACACCGTCGTCGACCAGAGTCCCGCCGCGGGAGCGGACGCCGACCGCGACAGCGCGGTGAGCGTGACGCTCGGCAGCGGCCCCGAGCAGATCCGCGTGCCCAACGTCGTGGGTCAGGCCACCGAGGTGGCGCGCGACAACATCGAGGCCGCGGGCTTCACCGTCGTGGTCGACGAGATCGACTCCAGCCAGCCGGCCGGGACGGTCGTGTCGAGCAGCCCGGCGGGCGGAACCAGCGCCACGAAGGGCGACACGGTCACCATCCAGGTGTCCAACGGGAACCGCATCGAGATGCCGGCGTTGACGAACAGGACGGTGTCCGAGGCGCTGACGGCGCTGCGGGCGGCCGGCTGGACGGGTTCGCCGGCGCAGCTCGTGCAGAACCGTGAGGCCACCCTCGACCCGGAGCTCGTGGGCAAGGTCATCGCCCAGCAGCAGCCCCCGGGGTCGGAGATCTCCAACTCGGAGACCATCACCGTGGGCGTGGGCGTGCTGGGTATCCGCTGAGCTGCGCTCGGATATGGTCCGCGGAGCGGACGGCTCAGGCGGCGCCGCCCGCGAGCGCCTTCGCCATCTCCGCCTCCAGCCGGGCCACCAGCTGCTCGTCCGGCGCCTCGCCGCACACGGCCAGCCAGTTCGCCAGCATCCGGTGACCGCCCTGGGTGAGGACCGACTCGGGGTGGAACTGGACGCCGTGGATCGGCAGCTCGCGATGCCGCAGGGCCATGACGATGCCGCTCTCGGTGTATCCGGTCGGCACGAGCTCGTCGGGCATCGTCTGCGGCAGCACCGTGAGCGAGTGGTAGCGCGTCGCGGTGAACGGATCCGGCAGGCCGGCCAGCACACCGGTGCCGTCGTGCCACACCGAGCTGGTCTTGCCGTGCAGCAGCTCCGGGGCACGGTCGACCGTCGCGCCGAAGGCGGCACCGATCGCCTGATGGCCCAGGCAGACGCCGAGCAGCGGTGTGCTCGCGGCGGCGCAGGCACGCACGAGGTCCATGCTGGCGCCGGCCCGCTGCGGGGTGCCCGGACCGGGGCTGAGGAGGATCCCGTCGAACTCGGCCGCGATCCGGTCCGCGGCGCCGGGGCCGGTGAGCCGCTCGTCGTCGTTGCGCCACACCTCGGCGCGGGTACCGAGCTGCCCCAGGTACTGCACGAGATTGAAGACGAAGCTGTCGTAGTTGTCGACGACGAGGATGCGCATGCGGAAAGGGTACCGACCCGTCAGCGCAGCGTCGTTCCGCCCGTGTAGGCGGGTACCGACAGGGCATCCGACGCCTGCTGCGTGTAGCCCAGCCCGTAGCGGGCCGCGTACTGCCTGTACACGCGGATGCCCGGCTCGGCGGCCAGCGCCGCCTCGAGCCGGGCGGGGTCGCCCAGCGCGGTGATCACGTACGGCGGGGAGTAGGTGCGGCCGTGCAGCAGCAGGGTGTTGCCGATGCAGCGCGGCGCCGACGTCGCGACGATCCGCTGATCCTGCATGGCGATCGCCTCCGCCCCGCCGGCCCACATCGCGTTGAGCACGCTCTGCACGTCCTGCTGGTGCACCACGAGATCGTCGGGCGACGCGTCCGCCGGATACCGGCCGTCGGCGCCGCGCGGGGCATCGGTGAGGCTGACGGTGACGCCCGGGCCACGCCGTGCGGTCAGCCCGGCGGGGTCCTCGAGGGCGGCGGTGTCGGCGAGCACCGCGGCGACGTCGTCGTCGGTGGCCGCGGCCTGCGCCTGCAGCTCGGCGACGCGTCCCGCGAGGTCGTCGCGGGTGGCGGCGAGCTCGTCGGCCTTGGCCTGCGCCGCCCGCACGAGATCGGACAGCCGCGCGGAGTCGCTCACGCGCAGTTCCGCGCCGTCGGAGACCCCGCGGGTGGTGCCGAGCAGCAACCCGGCGAGCAGGCACACGGCCAGCGCGGCGGCAGTCCACCCGAGCGCGCGGGCCCGGCCGTCCGACACGTGGACCCTCCGTTCCGGATTCTGCGTTAGCGTGTACTCACACTGGCAGTACACATCAGGTAGCTGCCCAACCTACCTGTCCGCCCCGCGCGGTACCGCACGAACGAGGACGTCATGCCCAAGTCGAAGGTCCGGAAGAAGACCGACTACACGATCAACCCGGTGAGCCGAACCCCCGTGAAGGTGAAGGCGGGCCCGTCGAGCACCTGGTACGTCGCGCTGATGCTCGGCTTCATGCTCGTCGGCCTGGCCTGGCTGGTGGTGTACTACCTCGCGGCCGAGCAGATCTCGTGGATGAACGACCTCGGTGCGTACAACTTCCTCATCGGCTTCGGGTTCATGATCGTCGGCCTGATCATGACCATGAGATGGCGGTGAGGTTACAGGGATGTAGTTCATCCCCACCTGTGGACAAACCTGTGGATGAACTGGGGAAAGCTCCCCGTGGCGACTGAATCGCTCCGCTGGTCCACACCCCCGCTCGCGATCGCCGCGCTCACGGCGGGCGGCATCGTGCTCGTCGTCGCCGCGGCGACGACGGCCGATGCCGCCGGTCGCACGCTCGTCGGGCTCGCGGCCGTGGTGGCGTTCGCGGTCGCGGCCCTCGCGGTCCGTCAGCGTCCGCGGCTCGAGGTGCTTCCGGACGGCGCCGGGCTGGCCGTCACCCGTCTGTCGGGACGACGCGAGCTGCCCCGCGCGGCCCTGATGCGGGTGCGGATCGTCGCGTATCCGCGGCTCGGCCGTCGCGTGCCGATGCTGGAGATCGACGTGCGCGATCCCCGCGGCGACGAGCAGCTGCTGATCTTCGGGCGCTGGGACCTGGGCACCGACCCCCGCACGGTGTACGACGCGCTCGCGGTGCGGGGGCTGGCGCCGGATCAGACGCCGAGCTGAGCCCGCAGGCGCAGGACCGCCAGCACGAGGACCAGCACGGTGACCACCGTGACGGCTGCCAGCGCGAGCCAGCCCGTCCGGACGAAGCGGGCACGGTCGTCGCCCGCGCCCAGCGCCCGCGGCGCGAACAACAGCGCCGCCGTCGCCGCCGCACCCGCGGCCAGGCCGCCGAGGTGTCCCCACAGGGAGATGCCCGGGATGGTGATGCTGATGACGACGTTGAGGACGACGATCATCAGCACCGGCGCGGGGCTGCGCCGCAGCCGCATCAGGATCACCGCCTGCGCGCCCAGCAGGCCGAACACGGCGCCGGAGGCACCGGCGGTCACGGCGTCGGTCTGGAGCAGCATCACCGCGGCGGATCCGCCGAGGATGGACACCAGGTATACGGCCAGGTACCGGAGCCGGCCGAGGACGAGTTCGGTGTCACGCCCGATCACGTACAGCGCGAACATGTTGACCGCGAGGTGCAGCACACCGAAGTGCAGGAACCCGCTGCCGAGCACGCGGATGTACTCGTCGCGCACCGCGATCATCGGCGGCCACAGCGCCCACTCGAAGAACAGGCTCGACGAGCGCTCGTTGTTCATCACGCTGCCGGACTGGGCGGCGGTGATCGCGAAGATTGCGGTGTTCAGCGCGATCAGGATGTAGGTCACGAGGGGGGTGTTCGTCTGCGCCCGCATGGGCGCCCCCGCGACGGTGCGGGCCTGCGGGACATCGCGCTGGGCGGCCGCGACGCAGTCGACGCACTGCTGACCCACTGCGGCGGGCCGCAGGCAGTCGGGGCAGGCCGGTCGCCCGCATCGGCTGCACGAGAGCAGGGTCGGGCGATCGGGATGCCGGACGCACCGCGGCTGGGGCGGGTGGCCGCCCCCGCCGGCCGCGTGGCCCCAGCCGGGGTTCGTCATATCGGTCTCTTCCGGAGATTCAGGAGATGGTGATGCTCTCGATGACGACGGGCTCGACCGGGCGGTCCGCGCGGTCCGTCGCCGTCGTGGCGATCGCGTCGACGACCTTCTTCGACGCCTCGTCGGCGACCTCACCGAAGATGGTGTGGCGTCGGTTCAGGTGGGGGGTCGGCCCGACGGTGATGAAGAACTGCGAACCGTTGGTGCCCGGGCCGGCGTTGGCCATGGCCAGCAGGTAGCTGCGGTCGAACTGCAGCTCGGGGTGGAACTCGTCGGCGAACTGGTAGCCCGGGCCGCCACGACCGGTGCCGGTCGGGTCGCCGCCCTGGATCATGAAGCCGTCGATGACGCGGTGGAAAACCGCACCGTCGTAAAACGGGCCACTGGTCTCCCCCTTGGCGTTCTGGGTCTTGTACTCCTTGGTGCCGTTCGCGAGGCCGACGAAGTTCTCGACCGTCTTCGGAGCGTGGTTGCCGAAGAGCGAGATCACGATGTCGCCGCGGTTGGTGTGCAGAGTCGCGGTTGCGGTCTTTTGAGGTGAAGTCACCCCTCCATCGTGCCATCCGGGTCTGCGACACCGGGGCGGTCCGTCTCGCGAACCCCGGCCGCGGGGGTCCGCTGTGCAAAAGTGGGTACATGACGAGTGTGAGCGAGTCCAGAACCAAGATCGGGTCCGGCGCCGGCAGCGAACTCGTGCGCCCCCCGAAGAAGTCCGAGGGCGCCGGTGGCTACCTGAAGCTCGCAGGGCAGGGCGCTACGGCCCTCGCGCGGGGGCCGCTCTTCACCGGCCTGCTGGTCGCCCGCAAGGGTCTCGACATCGCCCGGAACATGGCCGGAAGCCGGGAGTGCCGCCGCGCGCGAGCCGCGGCGACGATCGAGGCAGCACCCCGCGGGCGGGGCCGCAGGATCCTGGTGACGGTCGGCGCGCTCGGCGTCGTCGCCGCCGGCGGAGTGGTGTTCTACCGCAGCCGTCTCGGGGATCATCCGCCGGTCGCGCCGGAGCCGCCGCGGATCGAGCCGGTCACCCCCGAGCCCGGGCCGGTCGCGACACCGGAGGCTGCCGCCCCGAAGCCGGAGGCTGCCGCCCCGAAGCCGGAGGCTGCCGCACCGAAGCCGGAGGCTGCCGCACCGAAGCCGGAGGCTGCCGCACCCGAGGCGAAGCCCGGGCCGGCCGCGACGCCCGAGGCCGTGGCCCCGAAGCCCGAATCGGCCGCGACGAGGAAGGCCGCACCTCGGCCCGAGGGCGGGACGGCTGCCCCCGCGGTGCCCGCGCCGACGCCGAAGGCGACCCCGACGGCAGCCGCGACGCCGAAGGCCGAGCCCACCACCGCCACGAAGGGGACGGCCGAGCCCACCACCGTCCCGAAGGGGACGGCCGAGGCGCCCCCGACCGGAAAGCACGCGGCCAAGGAGGAAACGGCTCCGAAGCCGGCCGCCGAGCCGAAGAGCGAGGCCGCCGGCAGCAAGGGAACCGCGGCGAAGCCGAAGCCGTCGGCCGGTCCCGCGGGGGGCCCGAAGAAGCAGGACTGAGTTCCGCCCGGGGTCACGGGACGGAATCGGATCCGGGGCAGGTCGCGTCGATCGCGGCCTGCCCTTCCTTCTGCAGTTGTCGTTCGGTGACGCGCACTTCCAGGTCGACGATCCGGCCGGCCACGACATAGATCAGGACGGTCAACAGCAGCACAACGGGTACGGACGCGAGGAATTCCATGTCGGCCTCCAGCGGTGGTCCGCGCGAGCGGGAAGGTGGAGGTGCTCGGGTACGTCGTCGATGACATGTCCAGCCTACGGACACGGGCGGGGGCTCTGTCGCGCCGGCAGCCCCGTCGGACCGTGATCCGCCCCACCCCCGCGCCGTCGGTTACTCATGGGTACCGATCCGCCGAATCGCGTGATGTGCATCACAGAACAGGTGGATACTCGCCGGTAGCAGTCCTATCGGGGAGGCATCACATGGCACAACAGGTACACGCCAGCGAGGAACAGTCGCGCGCGCTCGCAGAGGAGTCCCGCGAGACCACCTGGCACAAGCCGTCGTTCGCAAAGGAGTTGTTTCTCGGACGTCTGACCCTCGACCTCATCCATCCGTTCCCGCGGCCCACCCCCGACGAGGAGGCCCGTACCGAAGGGTTCCTGGCAGAGCTTCGCCGCTTCTGCGAGGGTGTGGACGGCAGCCGCATCGAGCGCGAGGCCCGGATCCCCGACGAATACGTCGCCGGATTGGCCGAGCTCGGCTGCTTCGGCATGAAGATCTCCCAGGAGTACGGCGGCCTGGGACTGTCGCAGGTGGCCTACAACCGCGCGCTGATGCTCGTGGCCAGCGCCCACCCGAGCCTGGGCGTCCTGTTGTCGGCGCATCAGTCCATCGGAGTGCCCGAACCCTTGAAGCTGGCCGGGACACCCGAACAGAAACGCGCCTTCCTCCCGCGGTGTGCGCGAGGGGCGATCTCGGCCTTCCTGCTGACCGAACCCGACGTGGGTTCCGATCCCGCCCGTCTCGCCTCGACGGCGGTGCCGGTGGAGAACGGCGACGCGTACGAACTCGACGGCCTGAAGCTGTGGACCACCAACGGAGTGGTCGCCGAACTGCTGGTGGTGATGGCGCGGGTGCCGCGCAGCGAGGGCCACCGCGGTGGCATCTCGGCGTTCGTCGTCGAGGCGAACACCCCGGGCATCACCGTCGAACGCCGCAACTCGTTCCTGGGTCTGAAGGGGATCGAGAACGGCCTCACCCGGCTGTACAAGGTGCGGGTGCCGAAGGAGAACCTCATCGGCCGCGAGGGCGACGGCCTGAAGATCGCCCTGACCACCCTCAACGCCGGCCGGCTCGCGATCCCGTCGATGTGCGCCGGTGCCGGCAAGTGGGCGCTCAAGATCGCCCGGGAATGGTCCGGCACCCGCGTCCAGTGGGGTCGGCCGGTGGGCCGGCACGATGCGATCGCCGGCAAGATCGGATACATCGCCGCCACCACGTTCGCCCTCGAGGCCGTGGTGGAACTGACCGGCCAGATGTGCGACGAGGACCGCAACGACATCCGGATCGAGGCGGCCCTGGCCAAGCTGTGGTCCAGTGAGGTGGCCTGCGAGATCGCCGACGAGTTGATGCAGATCCGAGGGGGACGCGGCTACGAGACGGCGGCGTCGCTTGCGGCCCGGGGTGAGCGGATGGTGCCCGCCGAGCAGCTCCTGCGGGACCTGCGGATCAACCGGATCTTCGAGGGCTCGAGCGAGATCATGCGGCTCTTCGTCGCCCGCGAAGCCGTCGACGCCCACCTGCGGGTGGCGGGTGAGCTGGCGGATCCGAAAGCCACTCTGGACACGAAGGCCCGGGCCGCCGCCAAGGCGAGCGGCTTCTACGCCAAGTGGCTGCCCCAGTTGGTGGCAGGCAGGGGCCAGCTACCCACCTCGTACGGCGAATTCGGTCCCCTGGCACACCATCTGCGCTACGTGGAGCGGAGTTCACGCAAGCTCGCTCGGTCCACGTTCTACGGCATGGCCCGGTGGCAGGGCGGTCTGGAGAAGCGGCAGAATTTCCTGGGGCGGCTCGTCGATATCGGCGCGGAGCTGTTCGCCATGTCGGCGAGTTGCGTGCGGGCGCAGATGTACCACACCGACGGCCACCCCGATACGGACGCGGCCTACGAACTCGCCGACGTCTTCTGCCTCCAGGCGAAGCTCCGCGTGGACTCGCTGTTCGCCGCGTTGTGGACGCACACCGACGATGCCGACCGGCAGCTCACGGCCGACGTCCTCGACGGGCGCTACACCTGGCTGGAGAAGGGCGTGATCGATCCCAGCGAGGGTACGGGCCCGTGGATCGCCGAATGGTCGCCCGGGCCGTCGGTGGAGCAGAACCTCGCCCGCAGATTCCTCGGCGCCGACCATCCGGTGGTGTGAACGGGCCGCCGGCCGCGCGGGCTCCGGTCAGCCGCGACAGCAATCGCTGTCGCGACTGACCGCCCCTTGCGGCGGATCCGACGCCGTCGTGGGTCAGAAGGCGCCGCAGTTGGACGGGGCGGGCCGATTCGCGAACCGGTCGTTCAGGTAGGCGACCGCCTCGGGCATCCCCGCGACCAGAGGAAGCGCGTGATTGACGGCCAGGCCCGGCAGGACGGGCGGGGTGGTGTTCGGGGAGAACTGGACGGTGGCGCCGAGGGCGCACCAGTCCGCCGCGAGCTGGCGCCCCTGTCCGTAGGGCACGATGTCGTCCATCGTCCCGTGCTGCACGAGTACCGGCACCGACGGCTGCAGACGTCCGATCCGCTGCGCGGCGATGGCTTCCTTCGCCTCCGGCAACCGATCGACGACCACGCTCAGCGGTTCACCCGTGCGGGTGTAGTCGCTCGTGCGCTGGAAGCCGTAACGGAAGATCGTCTCCGGCGCGCACTGGTTCGCCACCGAATGCAGCATCTCGCGTCCACGGTCGTTGACCTCGGCGTCGACGAGATCCCGGAGCTCGGGGTAGGCCTCGCCGAGGCCGTTGATCGTGTAGCCGATCACGCCGGTGAGCGCCGTTCCGTCGACCTGGCTGAGCGTGGCCTCGAGGTCCGCGGGCGGCGCGCCGGCATAGGCCCCCACGACGTTCAGCTCGGGCGCGTAGGTCGGCTGCAGTTCTGCGGCCGCAGCCACGGCACCGCCGCCCTGGGAGTACCCCCACAGGCCGACAGGACCGTCGGGGGTGATGGACGTGGCGGGCAGGCTCTGCGCCGCCCGGACCGCATCCAGCACCGCGTGCGCCTCGGCGAGCCGGTTGACGTACGTGTGGTGCCCCGGTGTGCCGAGCCCGTCGTAGTCGGTGACGACGACGGCGATGCCCTGCAGCAGCATGGTGTTGATCGAGAGCAGTTCGTACTCGGTGAACAGGTCGAGCGGCGGGGTGTAGGACACGAGCGAGTTCAGCTGCTTGGACGGGGCACACTGGTCGCCCTGGCCCTGGGTGCCCGGCGCGATGGCGACGAGCGGTCGCGGCCCCGGCCCGTTCCACGGCAGCGACGGCTCGAGGTAGGTGCCGCCGACGGCGCTGGGTTCGCCGTTGGCGTCGAGGCTCCGGTACAGCAGCCGGGTGCCCTGCGCGGGGAACACGCCCTGCGGCGACGGGACGCGAATGGAGAGGTCGGACGGCCCGCTGCGGAGGACGTCGCCGGAGGCTCCGACCAGGTCGAGCGGAGGATCGTAGAAGTTCGCATCCGCGCTCGCCGTCGCCGGCGTGGCAAGCATCGCTCCTGTCAGTGCCGCGGCCGTCGCCGCAGCGCCGATCCACCGTCTGGTGATCCCCATCCCCATCCCCATGGTCCCTTCACAGGTAGCTGTCCGTGTGTCGGACGACACAAGCGGTACGCACTGTAACACCTAACTTACCGGCGCGTAAGTACGTGATCCGGGGGCTCGCGAACCCCGATTCGCACCGCGGTCCGTCGTTCGCCCCCGGGCATCGCCGCTGGTCGGGGACAATCCGGTCATGACCGGGGAGCGCAGCGAACCGCAACTGCACCGACTGACCACACCGCACACCGCCGCCGTCGTCGGGATCGTGTTCGCCGTCCTGTTCGCGACGAGCATCGTCCTGATCCGTCAGGCGATCCCCGCCGATCCCTTCGGCAGCACCGAGTGGCTGGACGCCGGCCGCTCACGGCTCACCGTGGCGCTGACGCTGGCCCAGTTCGCCTGCATCGCGTTCCTGTGGTTCATCGGTGCGCTCCGGCACCGACTGGGAGACCTCGAGGACCAGTTCTTCTCGACGGTCTTCGTCGGTAGCGGCCTGTTGTTCCTGGCGCTGATCCTCGTCACGATGGCCAGCGCCGGCGGGCTGCTCCTGGCGGACCGGGCGGAGGCGGTGCCCGCCCAGGAATCCGCCGCCTTCGCGCACGCGCTGATCCTGCAGATCAGCAACGTCTATTCGATCCGCATGGCCGCGGTCTTCATGATCTCGCTGGCCACCATCTGGCTGCGCACCGGACTCATGCCCCGATGGCTGGTCCTACCCACGTACCTGCTCGCCCTGGTTCTGCTGTTCGCGGTGGCCGAGGCGCTGTGGCTCACGCTCGTCTTCCCGGCGTGGGTGATCGTGATCAGCGTGTTCCTGCTGACCCACGCCCGGCAGGCGTTCCCGCCCCGGCGGGCGTTCCGGCCGAGAACCTGACGGTGCCACGGCGACGGAGCGGCGTCACTCGTCGCCGGGCTGGGCGGACAGGGCGTTCTGCACCCGGTGGGTGACCGCGTCGTCCCAGCCGTCGGGGCGAGGATGTCCGCCCACAACTGCGCGGCCTCCGGCCCGTGGGCGTGGCCGAACCCGGACGGGACGTCGGCGGAGAACACCATGTCGAGCGTGACCTGCCAGAACGTGCCGAAGGGCAGCCACCGCATGCCCGGATCCACATCCGGGCCGAGCGGCTCGCGCAACCAGTGCGGCTCCCGCAGCAGCAGCCCGAACGACCACCGGGTGATCGGCCTGGTAACCGCAGGGGCATACGGGCTGTGCTTACGTCACGCGCGGATCCTAGTGGGCACGGCAATCTCCCGCGCGGTCCTACGGCGCGGCTTCCCCGGACGTGGCCGAGTCGGTAGCAAGATGTACGCCGATCGTTGTCTACGGGAGGTGTGACATGGCTGTGGGAGTCGGTCTCCGGATCGGGAGCGTGGTGTCCACCGCGGTGCTCGCCTCCAACGACCCCGGCAGCCCCGATCCCGTCGTCATAGCCCGTGACACGGTCCTGCACATCGACTCCGACGGCACCACCGTCCTCGGCGGCGCCCCGCATCCCGCCGGCGAGGCCCGCTACCTGTCGGGCTTCCTCGGCCGCGTCGGTGATCCCGCCGGCGTCACCGCCAGTGACGGGCGCATCTACCGGGCCGAGGACTCGATGGCCACGGCGATCGCCTGCCTGTTGCACGAGTGCCAGCCGCTGCCGCCGGACGGCGGGCCCGACGGGGGTCTGCCCGCTGTCACCGCCACCTACCCGTCGCGGTGGGACCAGTCCACGGTGGCCGCGCTGCGGGCCGCGCTCGACTACGCGGATCTGCGGCACATCGCCCTCGTCTCGGACGCCGAGGCCGCGGCCACCTGGTACGCGTCGGAGATCTCGGAGACCCCCGGACAACTCGTCGGCATCTTCCACGTCGACGACGGCGGCTCGACCGTCAATCTCGTGCGCTCCGGTGTGTCGGCCGGCAAGGCGTTCCGCTTCGCCGCCAAGAGCGCCCCGTCTCCCGCGGCCCAGCTGGCTACCGCGCTCGGCGCGTTCGGCTGGCTTTCGCACAACCTCGACGCCGTGGTGGTGATGGGCGACGGGTTCGTCGCGCGCGACCGCTCGCATGTGCAGTCCATCGCGGACAGCCTCGCCGCGAAACTCGGCGTGCGCACTCTCGTCGGCCCCGGCCCCGAGCAGACCGCCGCCCTCGGTGCCGCCATCCTGGCGGCGGGTTTCACGCCCGCGCGCGTGGTCAAGGCGCGGATCGGACTGCCACCGTCGTACGACGTCACCGACGTCCTCACCGGTGGCATCCCACGTATCCGGGAACTCGAAGCGGCCGAACGAGCGAGGGCCGAGGCGGCCGCGGAACGAGACAGGGCAGCCGGCGCACCGGGGAGCCCCGCACCCGTCCCGGCGACGACCGCCTCCGACCCCCGGTCCGGCGACGCCCGGTCCGATGACACCCGGTCCGATGACAGCAGCGCCGACGAGGCCTTCGGGACGACGGTCACCACCGTCACCACGCGGCCGAGCAGGAACTACTCGGCGATCGGGGCCGTGGTGGCAGTGATCCTGCTGCTGGCTTTCGCGGCCGTCGCGCTGCTCTGACCGTTCGGGTTGTTACTACCGCGGAGTTCAGCCCTCCGTGAGCGAGTTCAGCTCCGCGGCGTCCTCCGCGCCGAACTTGTCCTCGAGCACCTCGGGGCTGTAGTCGAGGTCGATCTCCTCGACCGGCCGGCCGCGCGCGGATTCGATGGCCCCGAGGCGCCGCTGGGCCCGGTCGGCCGCGTAGGCGACGAACTCGTCGGGGTCGAGGCCGAAGGGCTGCTCCTCGAACTGGTCGTTGACCCACTGGATCATGCCGAGCGCCAGCGGCAGCAACTCCCCCATGCGCTGCTGTACGACATCCCAGTTCGAGTCGTCGGCTGCGACGTGGCGGCGGCAGGTGAACGTGCCCCACGCCATGTGCCGGCGTTCGTCGTCGCCGATCCGGCGCACGAGTTCCTGCATGCCGGGCAGGATTCCGCGTTTCGTGCACACCTTCTGCCAGGCGTAGTACCCGGTGAGGGCGAGACTGCCCTCGATGACGTGGTTGTAGGTGACGCTGGCGCGGACCTGATTGGCAGGACTCGGATCGGTCTCGAGGACGCGCAACGAATGGGGCAGTTCCTCGTAGAACAGCTGCCGGTAGTACGGATTGTCCGCAACGTAGGAGTGCAGGTCCGCGGTCAGGCCCACCGCGTCCATCCACAGGCGGAAGACCTGGGTGTGCTTGGCCTCCTCGAAGCAGAACTGGGTCAGGTACATCTCGTCGCCGAGCCGGCCCTCGGCGGCCATCGCCCGTAGGAAGGGCTGGATGTCCTGTGTGACGGCCTCCTCGCCGGCCACGAACTGCGCGACGAGATAGGTGGCGCTGCGGTGCTGTTCGCTGTTGAGCTCGTTCCAGTCGGCCGCGTCCCGGCTGAAGTCCAGCTCGAGCGGATCCCAGAACTTCGCGTTACCCTTCGCGAACAGCCGCAGCGGGAAGGCGTCCCAGTGCAGACCTCCCGCGCGCAGCGTTCCGAAGCCCTGACGTTCCGGCAGTGCTGTGGTCATGAGTGTGCCCGCCTTCCCTCGCCCGGATGGACGCGTGTCCATCTCGACGGTAGCGCCATTTCGGCGGGGCGTGACGGGAACCATACAAACTGTAGGTATGACGGACCCCCGGCCGGGATCGTCGAGCAGATCCCGGCCGGGAGCGCTGCCCGTCAGCCCTCGAGCAGGGTGTCCCCCGGATATCCGCCGGGGCCGAATCCGGGTGGGACGGCGAACACCGCCGACCCGATCGGCGTGATCCACGGGTTCAGCGCGTCGTGCTCGGCGAGCCGCTGCTGCACCGGAACGAACTGGGCGTCCACGTCGGCCTGGTACGACGCGAACAGCAGCCCGGCGCCGTCCGGGTCGTCGTAGTTGTAGCCGCGCCGCAGGAACCGCTCGTTCGCGTTCCGGGGCCGCGCCCGCGCGACGTGCGATTCCGGGGGGATCACCGGAATGCCGTGCACGTCGGTGGCGGCGAAGTCCGGATCGTCGTGCTCCCGGTTGCCGGTCAACGGCGCCCCCGAGGCCAGGTCCCGGCCCACGGCGAGTTCACGGGCCGGCCGGTCCAGCTCGTCCCACGTGTCGAGTTCCATGCGGATACGCCGCACCACCACGGACGTGCCCCCGGCCAGCCAGGCCGGGGTGCCGGGATTCCACACCTGCCGGTCGAAGTCCGTGCTTCCCGCGGCCGGGTTGACCGTGCCGTCGACCTGGCCCATGAGGTTGCGCATCGTGGTGCCGGCGGGCTTGGTGCCCGCCGCGTTGCGGAACCCGCGCTGGACCCAGCGCACGGTGGCCAGCGACCGCACGCTCTTGGCGAGCGTGCGGGTCGCGTGCGAGACGGTGACCGGGTCGTCGGCGCAGACCTGCACCAGCAGATCACCGCCCGACCAGCGCTCCTCGAGGCGATCGATCGAGAACGCGGGCAGCGGCCGCAGCCACTCGGGCCGCTGCGCCGCCAGGCCGGCCGCGTCGAACACGGCGGGACCGAATCCGACGGTCACGGTCAGCCGCGCGGGATCGTGGGCGAGTTCGGGCTCGGTGTCGCCGAGGGCAGGGCTGCCCTCGGTGAGCCGGCGGCCGTCCTCGGCCCACACCTTCATGATCCCGACGAGCGCCCGCCGGTCGAGGCCCAGGCGCAGATCCAGGGCGACGAATGCGGCGAAGGCCTGCGGTTCGGTGTCGATGCCGGCCTGGTGCACGCCGTGGAAGGCGACGGTGCGCCCGCCGGTGGGCTCGGGCTCCCGCGTGGCGGCATAGCCGAGGCCCGTCCCGATCCCGGCCGCGCCGATGCCCGCGACGCCGAGGACGGCGGCGCCGCCCCCGAGGAGGCGCCGCCGGCTCAGCTCAGCCACCGTGGTTCGCCCCCATGCCGGCGCTCGGCTGGTAGTTCTCCCGTGCGCCGGAGAAGTCGCGGACCTGCGCGGTGAACTCGGTGGTCGAGCCGTCCTCGAAGGTCAGCTCGAAGGTCACCTCGGTGCCGGGCAGGACGGGCTCGACGAGGTCCATCAGCATCAGGTGGTCGTTGCCGGGCGCGAGGGAGTGGGTGCTGTGCGCGGGAATGACCAGGCCGTCCTCCTTTTCGCGCATCACCATGGCGCCGCCGTCGCCGGCCGCCATCTCGTGGATCTCGGTGCGGGCCGAGCTGGGGCTGGCGGCGGAGACGATGTGGATGTCGGAGTCGCCGGTGTTCTCGAGCTCGGCGAAAGCACCGGTCATGCCGGATTCGGCGGCCTTCGCCCACGCCGAGGAGACGGTGAGCGAGTCCGCGGAGGCGGCGGCCGGCTCGTCGGACGAGCATCCGGCGGCGAACAGGGTCGCGGCCGCGGCGGCAGCGAGGAACAGGGTCTTCTTCATGAGGTTCTCCGAAATCGGTCCGGGTGCGCACGCGTGCGCGCGGTCCCGCGTAGCGGTGACCGTGAGGTGGGCTGGGATCAGACCGTGTGGGGAGGACCTCGGGTGCCGAGACCTGCGGCGACGAGCAGGCCGCGCCGCACCCGGGGATGGTGTGCGACGGGCGTCCAGCCGGGAACGGCGACGGGCGCCGGCGCGAACGGCGGCACACTCGCGCGCCGCACCGCGGTGAGCCCGACGCGGCAGCCGTGTTCGGCGCCGCGGACGAGCAGCGCCGCGACGACGATCGCGGCCGTGTGGGCGGCCAGCATGCCCGCGCCGGGGACGTGGACGTGTCCCGTGTCGAGGGAGAGGACGCCGTGGCCCACCACCTGCCCGGCGGCCAGCACGCCGACGATCGGCAGGCGCGTGCCCGCGGCGAGCAGACCCACCGCGGCCGCGGCGGCGAGCAGCAACACCGCGGATGCCTGTCCCGGCGCGGCCCCGCCGGCGAGCGCATGGGCGGCGATGCTCACCGCCCCCGACATGCCGCCGACGAAGGCGCCGCGCACGCGTGCGGCGAAGTCCTTCTCGGCAGACATGCAGCCAGGATACGCGCCTCCTACTACCGGAAGTAGTAACCGGCCTCACAGAACTTGCCGACACATTGTCGATAAGATGTCGACTGTCCGTCGATAAAATCTTCCTCAGGAGCCCACATGTTCCTCGCGCTGCGCGAACTATGGTTCGCGCGCACCCGCTTCCTCCTCATGGGAACCGTCGTAGCCCTGGTGGCGGTGCTGATGGTCATCCTGTCCGGCCTGTCCTCCGGCCTCGTGGCAGACGGCGTCTCGGCCCTCCAGCGCACCCCGGTCCAGGCCTTCGCCTTCGCCGAGGGCACCCGCACCGACTCGGCGTTCTCGCGATCCGTCGTCACCGAGGACCAGGCCGCCGCGTGGCGTGCCCGGCCGGACGTCGCCGACGCCGCGCTGCTCGGCAACGCCATCGTCAACGCCCGGACCGCGTCCAGCACACCGGTCGACCTCACCCTCTTCGGCATCGAACCCGGCTCGTTCCTCGAACCGGCGCCCGCCGAGGGGCGTCCCCTCACCGGCGCCACCGACATCCTGGTCAGCGACACCGTGCGCGAGTCGGGCATCGCCGTCGGCGACACCATCGTCCTCGAGCGCCTCGGCACCGAACTCACGGTCGCCGGCTTCACCGCCGACAAGCGCACCTTCGGCCACGTCGACGTCGCCTACCTGCCGCTGCGAACCTGGCAGGCGATCCACGCCGGCACGCGGGCCGGCGAGCTACCCGATCCGCGCGTCTACACCGAGGCGAGCGTCGTCGCCGTCCGGGGTGTCGACGACCGGCTGCCCGACCTCGCCGCGGGCGATGCCGCCGCCGGCACCGCCGCCAAGACCCTCGAGGAATCCTTCGACGCCTCCCCCGGCTACTCCGCCGAGATGATGACGATGTCCCTCATCAAGGGCTTCCTGTACGCGATCTCCGCCCTCGTCGTCGGCGCCTTCTTCAGCATCTGGACCGTCCAGCGCTCCCGGGAACTGGCCGTGCTGCGGGCCATGGGCGCCTCCACGGGTTTCCTCCTGCGCGACGGCCTGGCACAGGCGACGGTCGTGCTCCTCGCGTCGGTGACCGTCGGAGTCCTCCTCGGCCTCGGCCTCGGGTCGGGCCTCGAGGGCAGCGGCATGCCGTTCGCGCTCGAGACCGGCCCCGTCGCGTCCGGCGCCGCGATCCTGGTCCTGCTGGGACTGCTGGGCGCGGCCGTTGCCGTCGTCCGCGTCACCCGCGTCGATCCCCTCACCGCCCTCGGAGAGAACCGATGACCACCTCGACCATCCCCACCACCGGCCTGGCCCTGTCCGGCGTCACCCTCCGCTTCGGCGACGGCGACAACACCGTCGTGGCACTGGACGACGTGAACCTGCACGTCGCCGCCGGTGAGCTCGTCGCGATCGTCGGGCCCTCCGGCGCCGGCAAGTCGAGTCTGCTGGCCGTCGCCGGCGGTCTCACCCGCCCCACCACGGGTGTCGTCACGCTGGCGGGGATCGACGTCTCCGCCCTGCCGAATCGGGCGCTGACCCGGCTGCGGCGAGAGCGGGTGGGCTTCGTCTTCCAGGCCGGGAACCTCGTTCCCGCCCTGACCGCCCGCGACCAGCTCCGGCTGGTCCCGAAGATCACCGGTCGCCCCGGACGTGATCCGGACGAGCTGCTCGGGGCGGTCGGGATGAGCCATCGCGCCGACCGGCGACCCGGACAGCTCTCCGGCGGCGAACGCCAGCGGGTCGGCATCGCCCGGGCCCTCGTCTCGCGGCCGGCGCTGCTGCTCGTCGACGAACCGACCGCCGCCCTCGACCGCACCCGCAGCCACGAGGTGGTCGAGTTGCTTGCCCGGGAAACCCACGATGCGGGGGTGGCTGGCATCATGGTCACCCACGACCACGACGTGCTGGAGCATTGCGACCGCATCCTGGAGATGGTGGACGGCAGGCTGCACGCCCGCGGCTGACCGCACGAGGAGGGCCCGTGCCGAAGATCTCTGCGGCTACCGTCGCCGAGCATCGCGCAACCCAACTACGGGCACTCCTCGATGCGGCTCACGCACTGTTGACCGAGTCGCCGGAGCGCCCGCCGAGCCTGGGCGAGGTCGCGGCCCGGGCCGGGCTCGCCCGCTCCAGCGTCTACCACTACTTCCGGTCGCGGGAGGATCTGCTGCGCGCGGTCGTCGAGGACATGTTCCCGCGCTGGAACGCGAAGGTGATCGCCGCCATGGACGAGGCCGGCGATCCGGCCGGCCGGGTACTCGCGTACGTCGACGCCAACCTCCGGCTCGTCGCCGAGGGCGAGCACGCGCTCGTCGGAGCGCTCGCCACGGTCACGCCGCAGGCCTTCACCGACGAACGCATGCAGACGCTGCACCGCGAGCTCGTGCTCCCCCTCGTCGAGGCCCTGCGTGAGCACGGGACCACGCATCCGGAACTGGCCGCCGAACTGGTCGGCGCCGTGGTCCACAAGGGCACCGAACTCATCGAATCCGGCCGGAACCTGGAGGAGGTCCGCCGGGCGGTCCGCGATCTGCTCGAGCTCATCGACGTTTCACGTGAAACGGGCTGAGATCTTCCGGGTGCCCCCTATTGACAACAGGCTGTCAAATAGACAGCATATTGTCATGACTGAGACAGTGCATGTCGCCGTGTACGACACCTTCGCCGACTGGGAGGTCGGTCATGCGATCGCCCACATCAACAAGCCCCTCTGGCACAAGCATCCCGGCCGCTACGCCGTCGCCACCGTCGGCGCCACGCGCGAACCCGTCACCACCATGGGCGGAATCCGCATCCTCCCCGACACCACCCTGGACGAGGTGCGGCCGGAGAACAGCGCGATGCTCGTCCTGGCGGGCAACGACATCTGGAACACCGAGCAGTTCACCCCCTTCGCCGAACGGGCGCGCGACTTCCTCGAGGCCGGGGTCCCGGTGGCCGCGATCTGCGGGGCCACGGGCGGGCTCGCCCTCGCCGGCCTACTCGACGATCGCGCGCACACGAGCAACGCCGCCGAGTTCCTGGCGAGTGTGGGCTACGCGGGCGGGGATCTCTACCGCGACGAACCGGCCGTCACCGACCGGAATCTGATCACCGCGAGTGCCACCGCCCCGGTCGAGTTCGCCCGCGCGATCCTCGAACGCCTCGAGGTGTTCGAGCCGCACGTCCTCGAATCCTGGTTCAAGCTCTACGGCCGACGCGACCCCGCCGGCTTCTACGAACTCATGGCCGGATGAGCGAGCGCCCGGAACAGGAACTGCTCAGCGGCCTCGCTCTGACGTCGTTCCGGCTCAACGGACAGTTCCTCGAGGTCGCCGAATCCCTCGCGCGCCCGGCCGGGCTCACCGCGGCGTGGTGGCAGGTCCTCGGTGCCGTGCTGCGCGAACCCCTGCCGGTCGCCGGCATCGCCCGCGCGATGGGGATCACCCGCCAGAGCGTGCAGCGGATCGCCGACCTGCTGGTCGAGCGAGGCCTCGCCGAGTACCTGCCCAACCCGGCCCACCGGCGCGCCAAGCTCGTCGCGCCGACCCCGGCGGGACGCGAGGCGGTGTCCGGGATCGATCCGGCGCATGCCGCCTTCGCCCGTCGCCTGGCCGACGCCGTGGGCGAGGAAGACCTGGCCGGCGCACTGGCCGCGATGCGCCGGCTCTCGGCGGTCCTCGACGAGCTCGCCGAGGAGAAGTGACCGGGCACGACGACAGGCCCGGACATCCGTGATGTCCGGGCCTGTCGTCGATATTCGAGTGTGTGTTGTGGAGCCTAGGAGATTCGAACTCCTGACATCTGCCTTGCAAAGGCAGCGCTCTACCAACTGAGCTAAGGCCCCGTCTGCCGCCTCAGCGGCCGGTGACCTCGTGCCATTCGTCCTCGCTCCGCAACATCCGAGCGAGTCCGACGGCCACCAGCACCACGGTTCCCACAGTGAGAAGAACCTTCATGCTCGCTGCCCTTTCGGCACGGGGAGTGGGCCTAGGAGGACTTGAACCTCCGACCTCTTCGTTATCAGCGAAGCGCTCTAACCGCCTGAGCTATAGGCCCTCGAACCGAGTTGGAACACTACCCCACCGAGCCACGAAGTCCAAAATCGGCTCGGCGGGGTCACGTTTTCCCAGCTCAGTCCGGGTCTGCGAGGGTGACCTGCACGCCCCCGACGAGGTCGGTGCACAGGTTGTAGATGAACGCCCCCAGGGTGGCCAGAGCGGTCAGCAGGATCGTGTTGACCAGCCCGATCACCGTCGCGTACCCGAAGACCTGGCCGGCGGTGATGAGGCCACCCCCACCGGTGTCGGACACCATGTCGGTGAAGGCGCTGTTGAGCCGTTCCCACACGCCCATGCCCGCGAGCACGCCGTACAGCAGACCCACGGCGACCATCCACACGAAGAACAACGAGACGGAGATCACCGAGGAGATCTTCAGCATCGACCACGGATCGATGCGGCGCAGCTGCACGGTCGCCCGCAGCGGCTCACCCGGGACCCGGGCCGCGGCCGCCACCACGGCAGCCGGTTGCGCAGCCGCGGATTCCTCGGCCGGCGCGGACGGCAGCGGATGCTTCACCGTCGACAGGTCCGGCAGGTCCTTCGCCAGGTCCTTGCGTTCGATGTGCCGCGTCGGACCGTCGATGACGGCCGCCTTCGTCTTGGCCGCCGACCGGTCCGCACCCGGCATCCCCGTCGTGGGCGCGTTCATCGAGGCGGCCGCCGTGCCGGTGACCACCGGGCGGGTCGGCGGCGTCGCGGCACCGGACCGGCCGCCGGCCGGATTCACGCCGGGGCGAGCCGCCGCCGGCTTCGCCGGGCCCGGCTGCTGTCCTGCGGGCTGCGCCGATCCGGTCGGGGCCGCGCCGGGCCGCGTGGCGGGCTTGTCACCCCCGGGCCGCGTGGCGGTCTTGTCACCCACAGCGCCGCCCGAGGTGGGCACCGCGGGACGCCCGGTCGAGGACGACGTCTGACCCGGGCGGGCCAGATTCGTCTGCGGCACGTTCTGCGGCGCCTCCTGCTGACTCCCGCGCTGCCACGGCGGCGTGGGGGGCCCACCCGGCCGTTGCTGCCCGGGACGCCCCGCCGGCGACGTCCCGCTCTCCGGCGTGGCGGGACCCTGCTTCGCCGCGCCGTCGGCCGGCGCGCCCGGGTTCGCTCCCGCGGCGGGGTTCCGGGCGGCACCCGGCGCGTCCGACGGCGCCGCAGCGCCCTCCGGCTTCACCTCGGGAGCCTGCTTCCCGGGCACCTCTCGTCCGTTCTGTCCCTTCGGCGGCTGAGCGGGCGGCCCCTGCTCGGCCCCGTTCGGTCCCTGGGGAGTGCTCACTTACGACTCCTTCGCTTCGAGTACGGCGCTCTCCTCGGGCTCGTCGGCGTTGCGTGCGATCGCCAGCAACGTGTCCCCCTCCCCCAGGTTCATCAACCGCACACCCTTCGTCTGTCGGCCGGCCTTGCGCACCTGCTTCGCGGGGGTCCGGATGACGCCACCGCCCGAGGTGATCGCGTACAGCTCGTCGTCGTCGTCCACGATGAGCGCTCCGACCAGAGTGCCACGCTTGCGGTCGTACTGGATGGTCAGCACGCCCTTGCCGCCGCGGCCCTGCGCCATGTAGTCCTCGATCGGGGTGCGCTTGGCGTACCCGCCGGACGTCGCGACCAGCAGGTACGTGCCCTCGCGGACCACGTTGAGGGAGAGCAGGGCGTCGTCCTCGTTGAACCGCATGCCCTGCACCCCTGAGGTCGCCCGGCCCATCGGCCGCAACGCCTCGTCGCTCGCCGCGAAACGGATCGACTGTCCCTTCGCGGACACCAGCAGCAGGTCGTCGTCCGACGAGCACAGCACCGCGCCGACCAGTTCGTCGTCACCGCGCAGGTTGATCGCGACGATGCCGCCGGACCGGTTGGAGTCGAAGTCCGACAGGCGCGACTTCTTGACCAGGCCGTTGCGGGTCGCGAGCACCAGATACGGGGCGTCCTCGTAGGACTTGAGCCGGATGACGCCCTGGATCCGCTCGTCCGGCTGGAAGGCCAGCAGGTTGGCCACGTGCTGGCCGCGCGCGGTGCGGTTGGCCTCCGGCAGCTCGTAGGCCTTCGCCCGGTACACCCGGCCCTTGGTGGTGAAGAACAGCAGCCAGTCGTGCGTGGACGTCACGAAGAAGTGCTTGACGATGTCGTCCTGCTTGAGGTCGGCACCCTTGACGCCCTTGCCGCCACGCTTCTGGGACCGGTACAGGTCGGTCTTGGTGCGCTTGGCGTAGCCGGTCTCGGTGATGGTGACGACCACGTCCTCGCGGGCGATGAGGTCCTCGTCGGAGACGTCGCCGTCGGCCGCGACGATGCGTGTGCGACGGTCGTCGCCGTACTTGTCGACGATCTCCTTCAGCTCGTCCCGCACGATCGCGCGCTGGCGCTCGGGCTTGGCGAGGATGTCCTTGAGGTCGTCGATCTCGCGCTCGATCTCGGCGAGTTCGTCGACGATCTTCTGTCGTTCCAGAGCGGCGAGGCGGCGCAGCTGCATTGCCAGGATCGCGTCGGCCTGGATCTCGTCGACGTCGAGCAGCCCGATCAGGCCGGTGCGCGCGTCCTCCACCGTCGCCGAGGCGCGGATCAGCGCGATGACCTCGTCGAGCGCGTCGAGCGCCTTGACGAGTCCGCGCAGGATGTGGGCCCGCTCCTCCGCCTTGCGCAGCAGGTACCGCGTCCGGCGGACGATGACCTCGACCTGATGGTTGACGTACAACCGGATCATCTGGTCGAGCCGCAGGGTGCGCGGCACGCCGTCGACGATCGAGAGCATGTTGCAGCCGAAGCCGGTCTGCAGCTGCGTGTGCTTGTAGAGGTTGTTGAGGACGACCTTCGCCACGGCATCACGGCGGACGGTGACGACGATGCGCATGCCCACACGGTCCGACGACTCGTCGTGGATGTCGGAGATGCCGGCGATCTTGCCGTCCCGGACCTGCTCGGCGATCGAGGTGATCAGGTTGTCCGGGTTGACCTGATACGGCAGTTCGGTGATGACGATGGAGGTCTTCCCCCGGGCGTCCTCCTCGATCTCCACGACACCGCGCATCCGCACCGAGCCGCGGCCCGTGGTGTACGCGTCCTTGATGCCCTGGCTGCCGACGATCAGGCCCGCCGTCGGGAAGTCCGGCCCCTTGATGCGCTCCATGACGGCCGCCAGGGTGGCTTCCTCGTCGGCCTCGTAGTTCTCGAGCGCCCAGTAGATCGCCTCGGCCACCTCACGGAGGTTGTGCGGCGGGATGTTGGTGGCCATGCCCACCGCGATGCCGCCGGAACCGTTGATCAACAGGTTGGGGATACGGCTGGGGAGAACCACCGGCTCGAGCGTGCGGCCGTCGTAGTTCGGCTGGAAATCGACCGTCTCGTGGTCGATCTCCCGCAGCATCTCCATCGCGAGCGGCGTGAGCCGGCACTCGGTGTACCGCATCGCGGCCGCACCGTCGTTGCCGCGGGAACCGAAGTTGCCCTGGCCGTCCACGAGCGGGTAGCGCATCGACCACGGCTGCGCGAGTCGCACGAGCGTGTCGTAGATCGAGGCGTCGCCGTGCGGATGGTAGTTGCCCATCGTCTCGGCGACGGCACGTGCCGACTTCACGTAGCCGCGGTCCGGGCGGAACCCGTTGTCGTACATTGCGTACAGGACGCGGCGGTGCACCGGCTTGAGACCGTCCCGCACATCGGGCAGGGCGCGGCCCACGATCACGCTCATCGCGTAATCGATGTAGCTGCTCTGCATCTCCTGCTGGATGTCGACGGGCTCGATGCGGTCGTGCCCCGGCCCCTCCGGCGGCAACGTGGTGTCGGTCATGAGCTCCTTCTTCTACTCGGCTCGAACGCCGCGGGCTTCCGCCCGGCGCGCGTCTCGCAACCACACGAGTCTATAGGTGCAGGTCAGCTCGCACACCGACCGATGCGGCGATTCCGCTCGACCGACCCTGCACGTCGCCCGGAATTCACGTCACGATCGCGCCGGAACGGTCCGCGACGAGTCGGTGCCGTCGTCGTCGGTGGTCCAGCGGGCGAACTCCTGTTCCAGTGCCAGATCCCTCCGGCTGGGCGCGAGCAGCAGCGCCGCGATGGGCACGGTGAGAACGACGATGCCGAGCACGAAGGAGGGGAACAGCAGGGCGGTGACGGTCTGGCCCGCCGGCAGCGGGACGGTCGGGTCGACCTGGACGCGCACACCGGCCATGCCGGTGTAGTGCAGCGCGACGACCGCGCAGCCCATGAGCAGGGCGGCCGGTACCCGGAGCGTCCACCGGTCCGCGGCCTGCGCGAGCCACAGGGCGACCGTGGCCGCGACGACACCGATGGCCACCGAGGCCACGACGAACGCCGTGTCATGCTCGAGCGAGCCCTGGATCCGGATGGCCCACATGCCGCTGTAGTGCATGAGGCTGACCGCCAGGCCCATCCCGACACCGCCGACGAACAGACGGACGAGAGACGGGACGCGGTTCACCCACGCGGTGCGGGAGCTCACGAGCCAGAGCCCGAACCAGGTGGCGGCCACCGACAGCGCGACGGAGAAGACGGTCGGTCCCAGCGCGTAACGGACCGCGGTACCCGGGACGTCGAAGCCCATCATCCCGATGAAGTGCATGAGCCAGACGGCCACACCGCCGACGGACAGGGCGGCCATGGCCATCCAGCGGCGGTGGCCGCGGCCGGTCGGGGCGATCAGCGCCTGGCGGGCGCAGGAGAGCCCGACGAACGATCCGACGACGGAGGTGGCATAGGCGAGGAAGAACACCCACATCCCCATGGAGAAGTGGTGCATTTCGTGCGACATCGTGACCTTCTGAGCGTGGCACGCGGAAGTCGGTCCGCACTCGTGCGGTGGCGCGCCACACCGAATCGATACGGGCTGCGACTTCGCCCCCTCGACAGCGATCGGAGCGTATCGCATCGATGTAATTCGAACGGGGGCAGGTCCCGCCCCCGTGCGCTCAGGTGGCCGGACGCCGGGGATCGGCCGGGCTGTGCTGCTGCGCCCACGCCTCGGCCTCGGCCTCCAGTGCGGCCGCCACCCGGTCGGGAGCCATGAGCAACGCCATGATCGGGACCGTCAGGATCAGCATGCCGAGCACGAACACCGGGAAGAGGACGGCGAACACCTCGACCCCCGACGGGGCCGCGGTCGCCGGATCCACCGTCACCTGCACCGCCGCCATCGCGAGGAAGTGCACGCCGATCACCGCCGCGCCGGCGAAGATGCTGCCGCCGATCCGCATCCACCTGCTGTCGGCGACCGTGACCAGCCACAGGACCACCACCGCGGTGAGGCAGGCCGCCACCACGGACGCCGCCACGTAGGTCAGGTCGTATGCGACGGTGCCCTGCAGTTCCATCGCCCACATGATCGAGTAGTGCACGCCGGCGATCCCGGCGCCGAGGACCAGCGACCCGCCCAGCAGCCGTGCCGCCACGGCACCGCGCGACGGCCGGGCCCGGCGCGACACCCGCTTCGGCTGCACGACCACCATGGCGACGAAGGCGGACACCAGCGCCACCGCCATCGAGAAGACGATGCCGAGCAGGTCGTATCGGATGATGCTGCCGTCCACCGTGAAACCCGCCATCGGCAGGAAGTGCGCCAGCCACACCCCGACGCCCCCGGTCGAGAGCGCGGCTCGCATCAGCCAGTACAGCCGCGCCCGTTCCGAACCGGCGGACAACGACTTGCGGGCACTGGCCAGTCCCACGAGCAACCCGATCGCCGACGTCGCGTACGCCAGGACGATCACCCACGTGCCCATGCCGAACAGGTGCACGTGCGTGTCCATCAGGGCGCTACCGGCTGATGCAGCTTGCGCAGCGCGTACTCGGTGACCGTCACGAGCGCCGACTTGGCGGACTCGCGCTGCCGAGCGTCGATCGAGACGATCGGCACGTCCGCCGAGACCGCGAGGGCCTGACGGATGTCCTCGGTCGGGTACCGCGGGGCGTCGTCGAATTCGTTGATCGCGACGATGAACGGCAGGTTCCGGGCCTCGAAGAAGTCGACCGCCGCGAAACTCTCGTCCAGACGCCGGGTGTCGATGAGCACGATGGCACCGATCGCACCTCGGATCAGGTCGTCCCACATGAACCAGAACCGGTGCTGCCCCGGCGTACCGAACAGGTACAGCACGAGATCCTCGGCGAGGCTGATCCGGCCGAAGTCCATCGCGACGGTCGTGGTGGCCTTCTGCGGCGTCGCGCTCAGGTTGTCGACGCCGTCGCTGGCGTTGGTGACCAGCGCTTCGGTGCGCAGCGGAACGATCTCCGAGACCGCCCCCACCAACGTGGTCTTGCCGACACCGAAGCCCCCGGCGATCACGATCTTCGTCGAGGTCACCCGCTTCGGGGAGTTAGAGTTCGCGAAGTCCACTGAGGACCCTTTCAATCAGCTCACGACGCTCCGCGTCGCTCGAATCGTCTTTCAGGGTGGCCAGGATCCGTACGTGCCCGGCTTCGACGAGATCCGCCACGAGTACGCGCGCCACCCCGATCGGCACACCCACCCGCGCCGCGATCTCGGCGACCGACGGGGACTCTCTGCACAAAGCCACGATCGTGGCATTGATGTTGTCCAGGTCCCGGGCACGGTCGTCCGTGCCCGGGAGGACCTGGATCAGTGCCTCCAACGCCAGCTCGACCGCGGGGCTGGTCCGTCCCGAAGTCAGTGAGTACGGCCGGACCAGACTGGGCTGGGCCGGCGGCGACTCCGGCTTGCGTTCTTCCATGGCCACCTCGACGTCAGGACCCCAGACCGATGCGCGGAGTGGCCTCGACCGACGCCCCCACACGATCGACCAGGAGTGCCATCTCGTAACCGACCTGTCCGATGTCGCATTCCGAGGCGGTCAGGGTCGCAAGGTGCGAGCCGTCACCCACGCTCATCAGCAGCAGGTAACCGTGCTGCATCTCCACGACGGACTGGAGCACTCCGCCGCCCTCGAAGAGCTGGGACACGCCGTTGGACAGGCTGGCCAGGCCGGACGTGACGGCAGCGAGCTGCTCGGCACGGTCGACAGGCAGGTGTGCGCTGGCCGCCATCAGGAGGCCGTCCGCGGACACGAGCACGGCGTGGGAGACGCCGGGAACCTCGCGCGCGAAGTTCGACACCAACCAGTCCAGAGGACGAGTTACGTCGGATCCATGGTCAATGTTCATCGAACTCCCTGTTCGTCGGTCTGGGTGGACGCGTGCGCGGAGGCCCGCCCGTTGCGAACCCCTTGCTGGTGACGGCTCAGGTTGGCCCGGATGGCCTCCGGGTCGCGCCGCCGAACAGCCGGCACAGATCCGGTCGCCGGGGAGGCGACCGCACCGGGCACCAGCCTATGACCGGGTGCACGTCGCGGAAGACCCGCGGTGGTGAGTTGCTCCACCGGGGCTTGCGCCGCCTCCTGGGCGGCCCTCCAACCGACGTCCGCCCGCGAGTTCCACTCCGGCCGACGGTCCTCCGGCAGGCTCGTCGGATCGACGAGCCAGCTCGACATCATGTCGGCGAAGATCGGCGTGCCGGCACCCGGACGCAGCGAGTTGACGTCGGGGCGCGGCTGGAAGAACGCGGCCGTCTTGGCCGGGTTCGTCCGGTACCGATGCCGTGCGGCGCGGCCCGGCTGCCCGTCGGCTGCTGCGCTGCCGTGGCCGGCGGACGCGGCGGCCGGGTCTGCGGACTGCTCGGAATGCTGCTGCGGCAGGGAGGAATCGGCGGCGGCCGGCGGCGTCGGCAGCCCGGGAGTGCTCCCGGGGCGGCGCTGCGGCAGACCGTTGCCCGACGCACCGCTGCCCGACGCACCGTTCCCCGACGCACCGCTGCCCGGCACAGCAGCGGACGGCTGCGGCGACAGACCCGGCGTGGCACCCGGCCGGCGCTGCGGCAGACCATTGCCCGCGGACGACGGAGCCGGCTGCGGCGACAGACCCGGCGTGGCACCCGGCCGGCGCTGCGGCAGACCGCTGCCCGCGGACGACGGAGCCGACTCGGGCGAGGCCGGAGCGGCCGCGGCGGGAGCAGGAGCAGACGAGACCGTCTCCGAGCGGCGCGGCGGCAGGACCGGCGTCGGACCGGGTTGCCGTCGGGGCAGTTCCGACAGCGGCGTGGGCTGGCGCGGCGCAGGACTCGGGGTGACACCCGGCTGACGCTGCGGCAGACCGGGAGTCGAGCCGGGGCGGCGCTGCGGCAGACCGGGAGTGATCCCCGGCTGACGCTGCGGCAGACCCGCGGACGGCTCCGGAGGAACGGGTGCCGGCTGGCGCTGCGGCAGCGGCGATTCCGGCGCGGGGGTGCGTTCCGGCAGGGCCGGGGCCGCGACGTCGCGCGGCGGCCGCGGAGCCAGGGCCTCGGCCGGACGGCCGTCCTCGCCCATGCGCGGCTGCGGCCCCGTCTGCGACAGGGCGAGCGGCGAGACGAGGAGCACGTCGGGAATGTGGACGCTGGCGGTGATGCCCGGGTTGCGTGCGGTGTCGAACGTCGGGCGCAGCCGCACGGTGAGGCCGTGCCGCGCCGCGAGGCGCGAGACCACGAACAGACCCATGTGGCGGGCGGTGTCGGGACCGACCTCGCCGCCGAGAGCAAGCCGCTCGTTGATCGCGTCGAGTTCCTCGGCCGGGATCCCGATACCGCGGTCGGCGATCTCGACGAGCAGGCCACCGTCGACGGCCCGGGCGAAGCTGAACGTCACGGTGCTGTCCGGCGGGGACGCCCGCAGCGAGTTGTCGACGAGCTCGGCGAGCAGGTGGACGATGTCCGTGGCGACCGTGCCGCTGAGTGCGCCTTCCGGCGTCGAGCCGATCTGGACGCGCTGGTAGTCCTCCACCTCGGACATCGCGGCACGCAGGATGTCACCGAGCTGTACGGGCGCGGAGTGGCCGCGCCGCATCCGGGTGCCCGAGAGGATCAGCAGGTTGTCGCCGTTACGGCGCATGCGCGCCGCGAGGTGGTCGAGGCGGAACAGGCTCTCGAGCCGGGCCGGATCCTTCTCCTCGTACTCGAGTCGTTCGATGAGGCCGAGCTGCTGCTCGACGAGCGACTTGCTGCGCCGGGCGAGGGTCTCGAACATGTCGTTGATCTGCAGGCGGAGGTGGGCCTGCTCGCCGGCGAGGCGCAGGGCCTGCCCGTGCATGTCGTCGACGGCGCGGGCGAGCTGGCCGACCTCCTCGGTCGTGTGCACCGGGACCCGCGTGAACTCGATGTCCTCGACGTTGTCACCCACCTTGATGCGGTCGATGGCGTCGGGGAGTTCCTGCCGGGCGACCTTGAGGGCGCCGTAGCGCAGGCGGCGGATCGGGCCGACGAGCGACCGCGACACGAGAAGCGCCAGGACGAGCGCGGCGAGCAGGGCACCGAGCACGATCGCGGTGTCGCGGAGGGCGGCGGAGCGGGTGTCGGAGGCGCGGGCGAGAACGGTCTCGCTGATCGCGTCGGACGCCTCGTCGATGAGGGTGCCGTAGACCTCGACGCTCTGCAGCAGCGACGAGCGCAGGTTCAGGATGGGCAGCGGCCCGTCGCCGGCGGCGTCGATCATCGCGGTGCGCTCGGCGACGCCGTTGCGCAGCTCCTGGATCTGGGCGTCGGACGCCGGATACGACCGGGCGAGCGTCTCGAGCATGGCGAGCTCGGAGCCGGACGCGGACACCAGGGTGGTGCCCGGCTGGTCCGGGTCCCGCAGGATCGCCACGATGCCCATCACCTGATCGAACAGGTAGCGCTGCGACGCCCAGGCGTCGACGAGCCGGGTGCCCTCGGCGAGCACGGACGGATCCTCGATCGGCTCGACGATCGCCTCGACGATGCGGATCAGGTCCTTGCGGATGGCATTGGTCTGCTCGTTGAGCTCGGGGAGCGGGATGTTGCCGGCCGCGATACGGTCTCGCAGCGCCTCGGCGGCGGCCACGGTGCGGGTGAGGTCCGCGGCGATGACCGGATCCAGCTCCGGATTCTGGGACACCGCCCGGACGCGTTCCAGTGTCGCGTCGAGGTTCTCGATCTCGTTCGTGATGCCGGTGCCGGCGGCCAGCGTCGCGGAGGCGGTACCGAAGGCGGTACCGAAGTCGACGAGGTCGGGCACGACGGCCACCTGGTCGGCAGCGGACGAGAAGTGGACGGCGTTGGAGAGCTCCTGCTGCACGCGCAGGCCGCCCAGCACCATTGCCACGGTCACGGGAACGGCGAGAACGGCGGTCACCTTCCAGCGAAGGCCCCACCCTTCGATGTTCCACCACCGCTGCCGAGGTGGCGATTCGTCACTCATCTTCACAGCTCACTTTCCACCCGGTTTCCGCCGCCGACCCACACCCGCGCCACACCGCTCGGTGTCGAGGAGGTGCGGCTGCGGGTGGAGTGGTCGGAAGAGACGTTCCTGAGTGCACGCACCATATCCGTCCGAGTGCGGATAACGAAAGGAGCACGACCACTCCCGGAACCGGCGGAAGTCGCGCCCCGAGCCGGTCACCGAGCCGAAAACTCTACCGACCAGTAACATTCGCGGCCCGGGAACGCGCACCCGACGCGCCGAAGGGCGGCGAAAGCGGTGGTGTGAACCTCGTCACACACCCCTTCCGCCGCCCTCTCCGGCGCCGTGGAACCCGGTCAGACGTCCAGGAAGCGAACGTCCTTGGCGTTACGGGTGATGAAACTGCGACGTGCCTCGACGTCCTCGCCCATCAGGATGCTGAACAGCTCGTCGGCTGCGGCCGCGTCGTCGAGCGTCACCTGACGCAGCACGCGCACGCTGGGATCCATGGTGGTCTCCCACAGTTCCTTGGCGTTCATCTCGCCGAGACCCTTGTAACGCTGGATGCCGTCGTCCTTGTTGATCTTCTTGCCGGCGGCGAGACCGCGCTCGAGCAGGCCGTCACGCTCCCGGTCGGAGTACGCGAACTCGGGCTCGGAACGCTGCCACTTGAGCTTGTACAACGGCGGCTGCGCCAGGTACACGTGGCCGTGCTCGACCAGCGGACGCATGAAGCGGAACAGCAGCGTCAGCAGCAGCGTGGCGATGTGCTGGCCGTCGACGTCGGCGTCGGCCATCAGCACGATCTTGTGGTAGCGCAGCTTCGCGATGTCGAACTCGTCGTGGATACCTGTGCCGAAGGCGGTGATGATCGCCTGGACCTCGTTGTTCTTCAGCACGCGATCGATGCGCGCCTTCTCGACGTTGATGATCTTGCCGCGCAGCGGCAGGATCGCCTGGTACATCGAGTCGCGTCCCGACTTCGCGGAGCCACCGGCGGAGTCGCCCTCGACGATGTAGATCTCGGACTTGCTCGGGTCGTTCGACCGGCAGTCCGCCAGCTTGCCGGGCAGCCCGCCGAGATCGGTGGCGGACTTGCGCCGGACCAGCTCGCGCGCCTTGCGGGCGGCGACGCGGGCCTGCGCGGACGAGACCGCCTTCGTCACGATGGTCTTCGCGTCGGCCGGGTTCGCCTCGAGCCAGTGCGACAGGTGCTCGTTGCAGGCCCTCTGCACGAACGACTTGACCTCGGTGTTGCCGAGCTTGGTCTTGGTCTGGCCCTCGAACTGCGGTTCGCCGACCTTGACCGAGATGATCGCGGCCAGTCCCTCGCGGATGTCGTCGCCGGTGAGGTTCGGGTCCTTGTCCTTGAGGAGCTTCTTGTCCTTCGCGTACTTGTTGACCACCGAGGTCAGGGCCGCGCGGAAGCCCTCCTCGTGGGTGCCGCCCTCGTGGGTGTTGATCGTGTTGGCGAAGGTGTGGACCGACTCGGAGTAGCCCGAGTTCCACTGCATCGCGACCTCGAGCTCGTGGCCGGTGCCCTTCGCGGTGAAGCCGACGACCGAGTTGTGGATCGGCTGCTTGGTGCGGTTGATGTGCCGCACGTAGTCCTCGAGGCCGCCCGGGTAGTGGTAGACGCGGGTCTTGACCTTGTGATGCTGTTCGGCCTCGGCCTGTTCCTGCTCCTCGGCCTTCTTCGGTGCCTCGGCGAGTTCGCTGACGACCTCGTCGGTGACCTCCTCGGGGGCGACCCGCTCGTCGGTCAGCGTGATCGTCAGGCCCTTGTTGAGGAAGGCCATCTCCTGCAGGCGCCGCGCGACCGTCTCGAAGTTGTAGGTCGTGGTCTCGAAGATGTCCGGGTCCGACCAGAACCGGACGGTGGTGCCGGTGGCCCGTGTGGGCTCGCCCCTGATCAGTTCGCCGGGCTTCGACGACAGGTACGTCTGCTCCCAGTGGTAGCCGTCGTTGTCGATCTCCACCTCGAGCCGGGTGGACAGCGCGTTGACCACCGAGATGCCGACGCCGTGCAGACCGCCGGAGACGGCGTAGGCATCGGAATCGAACTTGCCGCCCGCGTGCAGCTGGGTCAGCACGACCTCGACGGTCGGGATGCCGGAGGCGTGCATCCCGACGGGGATGCCACGGCCGTCGTCGACGACCTGCACGCCGCCGTCCTCGAGGAGGGTCACCTCGACCTTGGTGGCATGGCCGGCCATCGCCTCGTCGACCGAGTTGTCGACGACCTCCCAGATCAGGTGGTGCAGGCCGCGCTCACCGGTGGAACCGATGTACATGCCGGGGCGCTTGCGTACCGCCTCGAGACCCTCGAGGACGGTGATGGAGGAAGCACCGTACTCACTGTTGCTCTTGTTCGACTTCTGGGCAGCCACGGGTTGGTAGCTCTCCTTCTTCCGCCTGGGTCTCGCGCACACGCGCACGCATTCGGAATTCATCCTACTGCCCGGAAGCGTACTTGCCCCGCCCGACACAGGACGGGCCGCCGACGCCGCTCACCGGCCCGCAGGCGCGGCGTCGCGAGTACGGGAGGGTGAATCGCTAGGGCGACGAGGTTCGGACAGTGTGCCGCGCCTCGACGTCGCGCACGAAGCGCGCGGTCGCGGCCGCGAGCTCCCCGGCATGCGAGCGCGGCGACCAGTGCCCGGCGTCGAGCGGTTCCCGGCGCAGATCGGTGACCCACTTCTCGGTGTCCTCGTACCCGACCGGCCGCACCGCCCGGTCCCGCAGGCCCTGGATCAGCTGAACGGGGACGTCGGTGCGCCGCTCGCGCGGCGCGCGGAGCCGCCGGCGCAGGTTCGCCCGGTACAGCTTCAGGCCGTGCACCATGTCGTCGGCGAGCGTGGGCGCGACGGGTCCGATCAGGGCCGGGTCGGAGCGGTCGAAGAACCCGACGAATCCCGGCCAGTGCCGGGAGAACCACCACCGCAGCGCAGGCACGGGCAGGCCGGGGGTCTGGAACAGCACCGTGTAGGACGACGCCACGGCCTGCTCGAGCGGGCCGAGCGGGCGCCGCTCCCCCAGCCGGCGACGCATCCACAGCGCGAGGTGGTCGAGGTTCGGCCCGGACACCGAGGTGTACGACGCGATCCGCTCCGCCGCCCCGGGTTCGCACACGGCCTCCCAGCCCAGCACCGACCCCCAGTCGTGCCCGAGCAGGTGCACGGGCGCGTCCGGGCTCACCGCGTCGATCACCGCGAACAGGTCCGCGGCGAGCAGTTCGAGCCGGTAGGCCGCGACGTCGCGCGGCACGGTCGACGCGCCGGCACCGCGGTTGTCGAACCGGACGATCCGGAAGTCACCGGCCAGCGCGGGCACCACGCGGTCCCACAGGGCATGCGTGTCGGGCCAGCCGTGGACCAGCACGAGGGTCGGCCCCTGCGGGTTGCCCTCCTCGACGAGGTGGAGGCGGACGGCTCCGTTCGTGACGGTACGAGTGGTCATGTTCTCCCTCAGAGGTCGAGTACGAGCCGGCCACCGTCGGCGCGCGAGACACAGACGAGCATCTCCTCGCGACGTTCCTCGGGGGTGAGCCGGTTCTCGCGGTGGTCGGGGGTGCCGGACAGGACCCGCACCCGGCAGGTTCCGCAGAACCCCTGCCGGCACGAGTAGCCGATGCCGGGCCGGCGCCGGCGGATCACTTCGAGCGCCGATTCGTCGGCCGGGACGGCGAGCACCTCTCCGGTGCTCGCCAGTTGGACCTCGAAGGCCCGGCCGTCGACGACGGGTGGGGCACCGAACCGCTCGAAGTGCAGGGCCGACGCCCCCGTGGCATCGATGCCGGCACGCACCGCGTCCAGCATCGGGGTGGGCCCACAACAGTAGACGGCCCCGCCGGCGGGGGCGCCCGCGAGCAGGTCGGCGCCCGTCGGCGTGCCGTGCTCGTCGTCCGGGCGTACGAAAACCCTTGACGGATCCCATGTTCCGATCTCGTCAAGGAACGGCATCGCGGCCCGGGTGCGTCCGGTGTAGACGAGCCGCCAGTCCATTCCGGCACGGTCCGCGGCGCGGGTCATCGCCAGGACGGGAGTGATGCCGATCCCGCCGGCGACGAACAGGGCCGCACCCTCGGCGACGAACGGGAACCCGTTGCGCGGACCGCGCACGGCCACCGGGTCGCCCGGTTCGAGGGCATGCATCTCGAGCGACCCGCCCCCGCCGCCGGAGATCCGGCGAACCGCGACGGTGTAGCGGGTGCGGTCCTCGTGATCGCCGCACAGCGAGTACTGCCGTCGCCGCCCGGAGGGCAGATGGAAGTCGAGGTGGGCACCCGGGTGCCACGCCGGCAGCTCGGCGCCGCCGGGGGCACGCAGCGTCAACCGCACCACGTCGCCGTCGACTGTCACCGGGTCCTTTTCGGTGACAACCAGATTCAGCTGCAGATCGGGGTCCCCGGCACCGGCGGCGCCGTCGTAGCCGAGAGCCGTGACGAGACGCAGGTAGCTCTCCACGACGGATCCGAGCAGGCCCATCGCACGGTCGGTCCGGTTCCGCCCGTGCAGGTCCGACGGGCGACGGTGCCGCGGCAGCACCCCGGTCATCGGGCTGCCGCCCGGGCCGCGGGGGAGGACGCCAGATAGCGGACCGCCTGACCGGTCGAGCCCTCGTGGCTCGGGTGGTACGAGCGGTGGAAGTACCGCGACATGCGCCTGCCGAGGTCCACCGGGCCGGGTAGCGTGCCGCGGCGACTCGCCGCCAGCCAGTCCGAAAGATGGGGTGCACGAACATGTTTCGATGCACGCGCCAGGTCCGGGTCGTGGGCCATGAGGAATCGGGCACCGCGGATCCACAACCACACGAGGACCGGGGTGACGAGGAGCTGGGTGCGGATCCGCCGGGCCTCCCCGGGGTCGAAGTAGCGCATCACGTCGTAGGCGACGCTGCGATGCTCGACCTCCTCGGCGCCGTGCCAGCGCAGCAGGTCGAGCATGGTCGGATCGGTGCCCGCCGCGTCGAGGCCCTTCGCATTGAGGACCCAGTCCCCGAGGAACGCGGTGACGTGCTCGACGGCGGCGATGATGGCGAGCCGCTCGACGAGGTAGTTCTCCGCGCGCAGTCCGGTCAGCGGTCGCCGGCCGAGCAACCGGCCGAACAGCCACCGCATCTGGTCCGTGAACGGGGTGGGATCGAGACCCTTCGACTCGAGTTGCTCGAGTACCCCCTGGTGAGCGTGGGAGTGCACCGATTCCTGGCCGATGAATCCCACGACGTCTTCGCGCAGTTGTTCGTCCTCGATGAGCGGCAGCGCTTCCTTGAACGTCTCGACGAACCACTCCTCCCCCGCCGGCAGCAACAGATGCAGGACGTTGAGCACGTGGGTGCTGAACGGATCGCCCGGCACCCAGTGCAGGGGCAGCGTGCTCCAGTCGAACTCGACGTTGCGGGCCTGGAGCAGGACGCGGTCCGGTTCGATGAGTGGTGTGGACATGGACGTACCTCCCGATGCGGACGTGTGCGGCAGCGCACAACCGGCTGATTTCAACGTAACATCGGGTTACATATAAATCCAGGGTCGGATCAGCCGTATGTGTCCCGGGGTCCGCGCCCGCGGACGTGCCGCTCCCCCTTACGCCAGCTCGGCGCCGTCGGCCCGGTGATCCGCAGCTCCTTGACCACCCCGTGCCCGACCGCGGCGGCGATCTTCGCGAGGATCTGCGCCTGCATCATGCGCAGCTGGGTCGCCCACGCGGTCGACTCCGCCGACACGTGCAGCACCCCGTCGCGCAGCGTCGTCGGCGACGCGTGTGAGGCGATATCGTCGCCGACCACGCGCGCCCAACTGCCCAGCACCGTGCCCTCCGACACGCGCCCCGACCATCCCCGCTGCTTGGCCAGCGAGTTCGCCAGCGCGCCGAGCGGCTGCGGGTCCCGCTCGTCGGGGCCCGGGCCCGACCAGCCGCGGCGGCGGCGCCGTGGCCGCAGCGCCCCGCGTGACGCGCGCCCCTGCCCCACCGACTTCCCGCTCGCCTTCGCGGCCGCACGGGCCTCCTCCAGCGCGCGACGGGCCAGGTCGATCCCGCGCAGCGGCGGCTCGGGGAGTTGTTCGCCCGGATTCTCGGTGCTCATCGCAGTGCTCCGTCCACGGTTCCGTCCAGATCCGGCTGCGAGGGATCGCCGCCGTCGAGCCGGGTCAGCACCGAGAGCCGTCCCCGGTCGGTGTCCTCGGCCCGCACCCCGAACCGGACCGCGGACAGCTCCGCCGGCACGTCCTCGGGGACCGCGGCGGTGATGAGTACCTGCTCGGCCGAGGCCGCGACGGCGGCGAGCGCGGTGCGACGACGCCGATCCAGCTCGGCGAACACATCGTCCAGCATGAGGACCGGGTCGGTGCCGTCGGCCCGCAGGAGCGAGAAGGCGCCCAGGCGCAGCGCCAGCGCGAACGACCAGGACTCCCCGTGGCTGGCGAATCCCTTGGCCGGCTGATCACCCAGGATCAGGTCGAGTTCGTCGCGGTGGGGGCCCACCAGGCACACGCCCCGCTCGATCTCCTTCGTCCGCGCCTGCGCCAGCCGGGTCAGGAACGCGGCCTCGAGCACCTCACGGTCGTCGGATCGCGGCGCGCGGGCCGGGTCGGCGAACTCCGGCGGCAGCGCCTCGCCCACCGTGCTGCGGTAACGGAGCAGCGCCGGTCGTGACTCGGGGGCGATCGATCGGTACGCCTCGGCGACGTGCGGGGCGAGCTCGTGCAGCAGCGCGACGCGGGCCGCGAGCAGCTCGGACCCGTATGCCGCGAGATGGCCGTCCCACACGTCGAGCGTCGCCAGGGCGCTCGCCCCGTCGCCGGACCGGCTGCCGCGGCGCAGCGCACCCCCGGCCGTCTTCAGCAGGGCCGAGCGCTGTCGCAGCACCTTGTCGTAGTCGGCGCGGACCCCGCTCATCCGCGGGATGCGGGTGGCGAGCAGCTCGTCGAGGAACCGGCGCCGGTCGCCCGGGTCGCCCCGCACCAGCGACAGGTCCTCCGGCGCGAACAACACCGTCCGCAGGATGCCGAGGATCTCGCGCGGCCGCCGGGTCGGGGACTGGTTGATCCGGCCCCGGTTGGGCCGGCCCTCGTTGAGTTCGACGTCGATACCCAGTTCCCGGCCGCCGTTGACGACGACCGCACCCACCTGGGCGCGCGACGTCCCGCTCCGGAACAGCGGGGCATCGCCGGACACCCGGTGCGAGGTCAGCGTCGACAGGTAGCCGAGCGCCTCGAGCAGGTTGGTCTTGCCGTGCCCGTTGCGACCGAGGAACACCGTCGGCCCCGGCGCCAGATTCAGCGAAACGGCTTCCCAGGAACGGAAGTCGCGCAACGAGAAGGTGCGAACGTACACAGGCTCCGACCGTTTCCTGCCCCCGGGTCAGCCCGGCAGGCGCACCGGCATCAGCAGATAGGTGTAGTCGCTGTCCGGGGCGGCGAACGTACCGGAGGCGTCGGGCTCGGGCGCTTCCTCGAGCGCCGGTCGCAGCACCGCGGGACGGCTCGGCGTCGTGAAGCCGAACGACACCTTCTCGCTGTGCAGCGAGCCGAGGCCGTCGAGCAGGTACCCGGGGTTGAACGCGATGATCAGCGGCTCGCCCTGGAACTCCGCGGCGAGGGACTCCTCCGCGCGCCCGGCGTCGTCGCCACCGGCCGACAACAGCAGACCGCCTTCGGTGAACTCGAGCCGCACCTGCGCCCCGCGCTCGGCGACGAGCGCGACGCGCTTGATCGCGTCCACGAGCGGCGCGATGTCGACGGTCGCCATCGCGGTGTGCTCGGTCGGCAGCAACTGGCGGAACTTGGGAAATTCGGCGTCGAGGAGTCGGGTGGTGGTGCGCCGGCCGTCCGCAACGATGCCGAGCAGGCCCTCGGCGCCGACCGACGAACCGGCACCCAGTGCGAGCTGGACGGGCGAATTAGAAGATCCGCCAACGGTTTTCGCCGACTCGGAGAGAGTCTTGGCCGGCACGAGGACCGCGGCGGTCGCGGTGTCGGCGGTGGGCATCCACTCGATCTTGCGGACCGCGAGGCGGAACCGGTCGGTGGCCGCAAGCACCATGTGGGTGCCGTCGATCTCCACGCGGATACCGGTCAGCATCGGCAGGGTGTCGTCCTTGCCGGCCGCGACCGCGACCTGGCTGATCGCCTCGGCGAACACCTCCACGGGCAGCGAACCGGTCTGCTGCGGCAACTCGGGCAGCTGCGGGTAGTCCTCGACCGGCATGGTCGGCAGGGAGAACTTCGCGCTACCGCAGTTGATGAGCACCCGCGTTCCGTCGAGCACCACGTCGACGGGCTTGTTGGGCAGCGCGCGGGTGATGTCGGCGAGCAGGCGGCCCGACACGAGCACCTGCCCGGGGGTGATGACCTCTGCGGAGACATGGACCTGCGCGGAGACCTCGTAGTCGAACCCGGAGACGGTCAGTCCCTGCTCGTCGGCGCCGAGGAGGACGCCGCCGAGCACCGGCACCGGCGGCCGCGACGGAAGACTGCGCGCAACCCACGCGACGGAGTCGGCGAAGTCCTCGCGAGCGACACGAAACTTCATGCTTCCAAGCTCCATCGCCCGGCGGATCCTTTCGCTCTGATGGCTGTCGATCGATTCAACGAAGTCTGGCACAGGACCCCGACACCGAGGTCGGCAGCGGGGACGTCGCTCCACGGTATGCGCTCGTGGAGCACTTGGAAAGCCGGAGGCTCGAGGGGGACGCGGCTCTCGAGACCCTGTGTACTCGAGTCCTCCACAAGGCTGTTTTGAAAGAGGAATCTTCGAGAGAAAACACAGAAGTAGTAATAGGGGTTGTGGAATCTGTGGACGAACGACCGTCTACGCTGGTGGGGCGGGCTTCTCGAGCCCCGCACTCTCGAGGATGAACTCGAGGAATTCTCGAGGACGGATGTGGACATCTCGAGAGTGTTCAACATCGGTACACCGTCCGTCCACAAAGATCCCACGTTGTACACACGGTTGTCCACAGGTGTGAGTCACTGCCCATCCGTCTCGAGAATCACACTCAACGCCCACCGCCGGCCCGTCCCCGGATACGACGAAGGGCCCGGACGCGATCGTCCGGGCCCCTGCCACAGGGCGGTACGGCTCAGCGCTTGGAGCGCTGCTTGATGCGCGCAGTCAGCTCCTGCACCTGGTCGTAGACCTTCCGCCGCTCGGTCATCTCCTTGCGAATCTTCTTGTCCGCGTACATGACCGTCGTGTGGTCCCGGCCGAAGGTCTGCCCGATCTTGGGCAGCGAGAGGTCGGTGAGCTCGCGGCACAGATACATCGCGATCTGTCGCGCCTGTGCCAGCGGCCGCGCCTTGCCGGGCCCGCACAGGTCGTCGATCGAGGTGCCGAAGTACTCGGCGGTCACCGCCATGATGGTGGCCGAGTTGATCTCGAGAGCCGTCGAGTCGGGGATGAGGTCCCGCAGCACCACCTCCGCCAGCGTCAGGTCCAGCGGTTGCCGGTTGAGGGACGCGAAGGCCGTCACCCGGATCAGCGCACCCTCGAGTTCGCGGATGTTGCGTTCGATCCTGCTGGCGATCAACTCGAGGACGTCGTGCGGCACGTCCAGCCGGTCCATCCGCGCCTTCTTGCTGAGGATCGCGATGCGGGTCTCGAGTTCGGGCGGCTGGACGTCGGTGATCAGGCCCCACTCGAACCGGGTCCGCAGGCGCTCCTCGAGCGTCGCGAGCTGCTTCGGGGGACGGTCGGACGACACCACGATCTGCTTGTTCGCGTTGTGCAGGGTGTTGAAGGTGTGGAAGAACTCCTCCTGGATACCTTCCTTGCCCTCGATGAACTGGATGTCGTCGACGAGGAGGATGTCCGTCTCGCGGTACCTTCGCTTGAACGCCACCTTGCGGTCGTCGCGGAGGCTGTTGATGAAGTCGTTCGTGAACTCCTCGGTGGAGACGTACTTGACCCGCATGCCCGGGAACAGGCGCTGCGCATAGTGCCCGGCGGCATGCAGCAGGTGCGTCTTGCCCAGGCCGGAGGCACCCCAGATGAACAGCGGGTTGTACGCGCGGGCGGGCGCCTCGGCGATCGCCACCGCGGCCGCGTGGGCGAACCGGTTCGACGCTCCGATGACGAACGTGTCGAACGTGTACTTCGCGTTGAGGCTGCTGCTGCCGGTCGGTGCCGCGGCGGCGGGCGGCGGCGGCTGGGTGAAGTAGGACGGCCACGACTCCCGGACCGCGGTCATGGCCTCCCGGTCGTCGTCGACCTCCTCGAGTTCGCCCGTGTCGACCTCGAGCATGCCGTGGTCGAGGGAGGAGGGGCGGCGCCGCCGGAACGGATGCACCATGTCGCGGGGGTCGGTCTCGCGCGGTCCGGTGGGAATCGGCCGCGTATCGAACGCGTGGGGCTCGGGCGCGCGGGGGTCCGGCGGCAGGCCCTCGAGGGGCAGCGTGTCCCGGGGCACGGCGTAGGGGTCCTCGGCGGGATCGTCGACGGCCGCCGAGGGTTCGATGCGCACGCCGAGTCCCTCGACGCGATGGCCGAGGGTGCGGTGGAGCGCGCGGAGGATCGGCTCGCGCAGATCCCGCTCGATGGCCTCCTGCGCGAACGAGGACGGAACCGACAGGAGGGCGAAACCCTGCGCCAGGGTGATCGGCCTGACCAGGGCGAGCCACGCCTTCTGGCCCTTGCTGAGGCCCTCGCCGTCGGCGGTCAGCTCCGCGACGACGTCCGGCCACACGTCGGCCAGCGCGTTCGGCTCGTCGTTCACGTCGCGTCCTCCCCAGTTCTCTCGATCCGAATTCCACACGATTATCCACAGATGTGGACAACCACAGGGTGGCGGCCTGTGGGATGTGGATTGGGAGTTGTAGAGAGCGGGGCACACCGAGGACGAGACGCGAGGTCCGGCTCGGACACGAAGTGCCCAGTGTGACATGTCTCGAGAAGCCCGGCGCGCGCGGCCCGGGCTAGCGACTGCGCGTGCCGGCCCGCGCGCAGACCGGCGGCCGGGCGCAGCGCCGGTGCCCGCGCGGCGGAAGCGAGTGGCCCCGCTCACCGCGGTGGTGGGCGACGAGGAACAACCCCGGCGAAACCATGAACGGGAGCGTACCGGAATGTGAACGGAGTCACACGACTTCGTGTTGCGAACGTGACGCACGGGAAAATGGGTGTGCGGCGTGTCGTCTTGCGTGTGCCGAGCCGGCGCGGTTTGATTTCGTGCTTGCCGCCGAGTAGCCTCGAACAGTCACTCATACAGCAGTGACGGATCCGTGCTGCCACGCAGTATTTTTCGCGTACGGCACGTGTCATGCGATTTCCGTACACGTTGGACCGAGGACGCCGACCGGCGTCATAGAACTTCGAGGAGTGTTGACCGTGGCCAAGGGCAAGCGGACGTTCCAGCCGAACAACCGACGCCGCGCGCGCGTTCACGGCTTCCGTCTCCGGATGCGGACCCGTGCGGGTCGTGCGATCGTGTCGGCGCGTCGCCGCAAGGGCCGCACCTCGCTCACCGCCTGATCCCCGATTCCGGGAGCTCGGGGTGCTACCTGAGCCGTATCGCCTGCGGCGCCGCGCGGACTTTTCCGAGACCGTTCGTCGTGGCCGCCGACAGGGGCGGCGAGATCTGGTCGTTCACGCGATCGAGCGGGAGCAGGCCGAGCTGGTGGTGAGTTTCGGCGGTCCGCGGTTCGGATTCGTCGTGAGCAAGGCTGTCGGGCCGGCGGTGATTCGACATCGAGTCGCACGCCGGCTTCGTCATATCTGTGCGACTCTCGTCGACGAGGTTCCCGCCGGCGCAGACGTCGTTGTCCGGGCGCTTCCGGGTGCCGCCTCGGCCTCCTCGCAGGAACTCGACCGGCAGGTTCGCTCCGGCCTCGCCCGACTGGGTCTGGTCGCGACGGCGCGGCGGCCGGGATGAACACGGACGGGATGAACACGGACGGCGTGCTGCGGTCGGTGCGCTCCGCACCGGCCCGGATGTTGATCTTCTGCATCGAGCTCTATCGCACGTACGTGTCTCCGACACGCATGCCGACCTGCCGTTTCACCCCCACCTGCAGCGAATACGCCGTCGAGGCGCTGCGAACCCGGGGGTTCGTGGTCGGCTCCGTGCTGACGGTCGTCCGCCTGCTCAAATGTGCGCCCTGGCACCCTGGGGGTTGGGATCCGGTGCCCGAGCGGCGGCATCGATCGGTCGACCGGGGTCCCTGACCGGCACTGAAGACTTCGGACCGACGCCGCTGGGTGGCGACCTTGGACGACCTGAGGAGTACATAGAGCCGTGCTCGACTTCATCTACTATCCCGTGTCCTGGATCCTCTGGGTCTGGCACAACGCCTTCACGGCCCTGCCCGGACTGGAGCCCGACGACGGCGCGACGTGGGCGCTGTCCGTGGTGTTCCTCGTCTTCACGCTGCGCGCGATCCTGTACAAGCCGTTCGTCAAGCAGGTCCGGACGACGCGGCAGATGCAGGAACTGCAACCGCAGATCAAGGCGCTGCAGAAGAAGTACTCCAACGACCGGCAGCGGCAGGCCGTCGAACTCCAGAAGCTGCAGAAGGAACACGGCTTCAACCCGCTGATGGGTTGCCTCCCGGTCCTGTTGCAGGCGCCGGTGTTCATCGGTCTGTTCCACGTGCTGCGCTCGTTCAACCGCACCGGTGAAGGATTCGGTCAGCTCGGCCTGTCACCGGAGGAGAACGCCCAGCTCGGAAACTATGCGTTCAGCCCGGAGGACGTGCAGTCCTTCCTCAGTGCGCGCCTGTTCGGCGCGCCGATCTCGGCGTGGATCACCCAGCCCGAGGCGTCGCTGGTGGCGTTCGAGCCGTTCGGTGGCATCCCCTCCCGCCTCGACATCGCGCTCGTGGCGATTCCGCTGATGATCGTCGCGGGCATCGCGACCCACTTCAACTCCCGCGCCTCCGTCGCGCGGCAGAGCGCGCAGGCCGCGGCGAATCCGCAGGCCGCGATCATGAACAAGCTGGCGCTGTGGGTGTTCCCGCTCGGCGTCATCGTCGGCGGCCCGTTCCTGCCGATCGCCATCCTCCTGTACTGGGTGAGCAACAACATCTGGACCTACGCCCAGCAGCACATCGTCTTCCGCAAGATCGACCAGGAGGAAGAGGCCAAGAAGCAGGCCGCGATCGCACGCCGCAGCGACAACGCCCCCAAGCCGGGTGCCCGTCCCGATCGGGCCGCGAAGAAGAAGGCTCCGTCCACCACCGGGGAGGACGCTGTCGCCGGTGCCGCGGACGCTTCGGAGATCTCGCTGGAGAAGCCGGCCGCGGACGACACCTCCGGCGGTGCCGGGCCGTCCGCCCCGCCGGCCGGAGGCCCGAAGAACGTCGCCGGATCGAAACGCCCCAGCGGCTCGAAGAACTCCAAGCGCAAGCGGCGCTGACCGAAGAAGAGAGAGCGAATCATGGCCAGTGACCTGGACAAGGCACAGGAGGATGCCGACGTGACCACCGAGACGCCGGATCTCGATGCGGATTCCGACTCCGAGGACGATCTCCTGATCGAGGAGGGCGAAATCGCCGGCGACTACCTCGAGCAGCTGCTCGACGTCCTGGACTTCGACGGCGACATCGATCTCGACGTGGAGGGCGACCGTGCGGTCGTGAGCATCGACGGCGGCAAGGATCTGTCCAAGCTCGTCGGCCGCGACGGCGAGGTACTCGATGCCCTGCAGGAGCTCACCCGCCTCGCGGTTCAGCAGGTCACCGGCGAGCGCAGCAAGCTGATGCTCGACATCGCGGGGTGGCGGGCGGGCAAGCGCGCAGAGCTCAGCCAGCTCGGTACGGCCGCCGCGAAGCGGGTACTCGAGACCGGGGAGCGCGAGGAGCTGACCCCGATGACGCCCTTCGAGCGCAAGATCGTCCACGACGCCGTGGCCAAGATCGAGGGTGTGTCCAGCGAGAGCGAGGGCGCCGAGCCGCAGCGCCGGGTCGTCGTCGTCAAGAACTGACCGGACAGCAGTATCGATCGGACAGCAGTATCGATCGGACAGCAGTATCGATCGGACAGCAGTGCGTGGGAGGGATCTCGGCGGGTGCGTCGGGATCCCTCCTTTCTTCGAGGCCAGTGTCGTCGGGAGAGGATGTTTCACGTGGAACAGGACGAGGCGCGCATCCACGAGATCGCCGTTCGCGTCTTCGGTGAGCGACTCGGTCTTGCCGAGCAGTACCGGGATTCCCTCGCTACCGACGGTGTGGAGCGCGGTCTCATCGGTCCGCGCGAGGTCCCCCGCCTGTGGGACCGCCACCTGCTCAACTGCGCAGTGCTGGGTGAACTGATCGACGAAGGCGAACGTGTCGTCGATGTCGGCAGCGGTGCCGGGCTTCCGGGTATCCCGTTGGCGATCGCCCGCCCCGATCTGCATGTGACCCTCGTCGAACCCCTGCTGCGACGGTCGGTGTATCTGGCCGAGTTCGTCGAAACGCACGGCCTGACCAACGTGCTCGTCATCCGCGGCCGTGCGGAGCAGCCCGGCGTCGTGAAGGAAGCCGGCGGATCCGACGTCGTCACCTCGCGTGCGGTGGCGCCGCTGGCGAAGCTCGCCAAGTGGTCGCTGCCGCTTGTGCACGAGGGCGGACGGATGCTGGCGCTCAAGGGCTCCAGCGCGGCGGAGGAGATCGAACGCGATCGCGACGAACTCGCCCGTCTCGGTGCCGGCAACCTCGAGGTCCTCGAGTGCGGCGTGGGTCTGCTCGAGACCCCTACCCTCGTTGTGAAGGCGGAGCGGATGCCGCGGCCGGTGCGACGGCGCAAGAAGCGCTGATCAGGTTTCACGTGAAACCCCCCCACTCGAGCGGTCCCCCGCCTCGAGTGCGCCGACTCGAGATGTGCGCGACTCGAGACTCTCGAGCTGAACGATTCTCTCGAGCAGGCGCCACTGTTGTCGCTGCAACCCGCGCGAGCCGCCCCTCGCGTCCCGATGGCGTGACGCGGAAGGCCGCATCCTGACGGCACCTGCATCGCCCGCCGCTCACCGCGTGCGCCGCGTCCGGAAATCCCCTCCTCGACTGCGAACTCCGGTTCTGCGCCGCCGAGACCGCGTGGAAGTCCGCCGTCCGCCGTCTGCCGTTCCTTTGATCCCAGTTTCGCCCGAAGTTGTTGCTTGCCTTGTCTTTTGGGATCACGAACGGAATTCGTCCGGGAGTGCGGATCTTTCGCGGCAACCGCCCATCCATCCACTCGATGGCATTTCGTCACTGTGACAGATAATTTCCCGCCCGCTCGGATGGCGCCCGGTCCGCCGCCGCCACCCGGTGGCGTTTCACGTGAAACGACACCGGGGGGGGATCTCTGTTTCACGTGAAACGTCAGGTTTCACGTGAAACATCATCTTCGTCGGCGACGTCGTCGCACTCCTCCGGAAGGTGGATGGGATACTGGTCGAAACGAGGAAACGGAGTGGGCCGGCAGGGTCGCCAACCTGCGCCGGCGCAACCCGCTTTCCGAGTTCACGCATCAGCCACTACGCCTCGGCTCACTCCGCCCGGTCGCGGGACCGAAACGGTGGCCGGCCGGGGTGGCCGGTCGTGGACCACCGGCGTGGTTTCGCGAGGGGGATGTACCGTGCCAACCGGGTGTGTCGACAACAAAGGAGCGGTCAATGTCGGGTGGATCTGAATCCGCTGTTTCACGTGAAACCGAGGCGCAGAGGCCGACGGGAGCCGCGTCCGAGTCCGTCGAGGACGAGTTCTCTCCGATTCCGTACGAGGGGCTCTCGCCGTTGGACACACCGATCGGCGCCGCCGCGCACCGAGCCAGCCAGGTACTTCACCCGAGTTCCGTGAACGCACTCCCCAAGCCGGCGCACCGCCGCGTCATCACGATCGCGAACCAGAAGGGTGGCGTCGGCAAGACCACGTCCACGGTGAACCTGGCGTCGGCCCTCGCCGTTCAGGGGTTGACCGTCCTCGTCGTCGATCTCGACCCCCAGGGCAATGCCAGCACCGCCCTCGGGGTGCCGCACCACTCCGGCGTCCCGTCGAGCTACGAGGTGCTCCTCGGGGAGGTGAAGGCCGCCGAAGCCATCCAGCAGAGCCCGCACAGCGAGCGCCTGTTCTGTATCCCGGCCACCATCGACCTCGCCGGCGCCGAGATCGAACTCGTCTCGATGGTCGCGCGGGAGAACCGTCTCAAGAACGCTCTCTCCCCCGCCGCGCTCGGCGATGAGGACTTCGACTACGTCATCATCGACTGCCCGCCGTCGCTGGGTCTCCTCACCGTCAACGCGCTCGTGGCGGCGAAGGAGGTGCTCATCCCCATCCAGTGCGAGTACTACGCGCTGGAGGGGGTCGGCCAGCTGCTGCGCAACATCGAACTCGTCCAGTCGCACCTCAATCCCGAACTGCACGTCTCGACCGTGCTGCTCACCATGTACGACGCCCGCACCAAGCTCGCCGATCAGGTCGCGGAGGAGGTTCGCGCCCACTTCGGCAGCGCGGTGCTGCGGTCCGTCATCCCCCGCAGCGTGAAGGTCTCGGAAGCTCCCGGTTACGGGATGACTGTTCTCGACTACGATCCAGGTTCGCGCGGTGCGATGAGCTACCTCGACGCGGGACGCGAACTGGCGGCACGCGGATACCGGAACGAGAAGCAGGGGAACGAATGAGCGCGACACGCAAAGGCGGGTTGGGGCGGGGTCTGGCATCGCTGATTCCGACCGGCCCGGCGGCCGCCCCCGGCCTCGGTAACGCTGCGGCCGACGTGATCATCGGCGACAACCGCAAGAACGCCGCTCCGAAAACCACGTCGAACAAGGCCACCGCCACCGAACAGGCGACTCCCCCGGCCGCGAAGGCCGCGGGCAACGGCGCCCCGGCGCCGGCGGACACGCCCCTCCCCTCCCCCGCCGGAGCGGTCTACCTCGAGATCGAGGCGGACAAGATCGAGCCGAACCCGCGCCAGCCGCGGCAGGTCTTCGACGAGGAGGCGCTCGCCGAACTCGTCCACTCCATCCGTGAGTTCGGGCTCATGCAGCCCATCGTCGTGCGCAGGCTCGACGGAGAGCGGTACCAGCTCGTCATGGGCGAGCGCCGGTGGCGGGCCGGCCAGGAGGCCGGTCTCGCCACGATCCCGGCGATCGTCCGTGAGACCGACGACCAGTCCCTCCTGCGTGACGCGCTGCTGGAGAACATCCACCGGGTCCAGCTCAACCCGCTCGAGGAGGCGGCGGCGTATCAGCAGTTGCTCGAGGAATTCGGCGTCACCCACGAGGAACTGGCGGCCCGCATCGGCCGATCCCGGCCGGTGGTCACCAACATGATCCGTCTGCTCAAGCTGCCGATCCCCGTCCAGCGGCGGGTCGCGGCGGGTGTGCTCTCCGCCGGGCACGCTCGCGCGCTGCTGTCGCTCGAGGCCGGACCCGACGCCCAGGAGGTGCTCGCCGCGCGCATCGTCGCCGAGGGCCTCTCCGTGCGGGCCACCGAGGAGGCGGTCATGCTGGCGAACCGCGGCGACGGGAAGGACCCCGCACCGCAGCAGCGCCGCAAGCCCATCCAGATGCCCGGCCTCCAGGACGTCGCGGAGCGCCTGTCCAATTCCTTCGACACCCGTGTCACAGTCAGCCTGGGCAAGCGCAAGGGCAAGATCGTTGTGGAGTTCGGCTCGGTCGACGACCTGGAGCGGATCGTGGCGATGATGGAATCTCAGGCCAACCCCTCTTGACGCCTCGGCACGTCAGGACGACAGTCGAGGATACGGACTTGGAGGCTGAGTAACCCAGTGTCGACTCGAGTCACAACACTCACCCTGGGCGGAATGGATCAGCTGTCGGCACACGCCCGGCGCTGTGTGTTCTGGGAGATGGACCCCGCGGCGGTACACGACGCGGGCGGGTTCTACGATCCGGAGTTCGAGAAGGAGGCATGGCTGTCGATGGTCATGCTCCAGTGGGGTTCCTGCGCCCAGGTCGCCACGCTCGACGACAAGCCCGCCGGTAGCGCGTTCTACGCCCCGCCGAACATGGTGCCGCGCGCTCAGCTGTTCCCGACTTCCCCGGTGAGCGCGGATGCCATCCTGCTGACCACCGTCCGGATCGAGCCGCTCGCGGAGGGCAGCGATCTCGGGGCGGCACTGATCCGCGCGGTGATCTCCGATCTGGTCCGCCGCAACGTGCGCGCGATCGAGGCGTTCGGGTATCGGACTGCCGGCGAGGACGAGAGCGACGTTCCCGGGGCAACGGCCGCACGGGACTGCTCCCCCGCCGAGTGCATGGTCGAGGCCGGCTTCCTCGAGGACATGGGTTTCGAGGTCGTCGCTCCCCACCACCGCTTCCCGAGGTTGCGGCTCGAACTCGACCGCGACCACGAATGGAAGGTGGGGGTCGAGGCGGCGCTGGATCGACTGCTCGAGGAGGCCGCGCTCACCGTCGCGGGCATGTCGGGGCGTACCCCGGTGGGGGCGGCCCGCTGAGCGAACCGCTCAGCGGGTCTCGGTGATCGACAGTTCCTCGGCGAGCAGTTCGGCGAAGGTGTAGGTGCCGGTGGGCTGGTCGTCCTGACCGAGCAGGTACAGCCGCTTGACCGAGATGAGGATGGCTTCGGCGATGATGTCGCGCGAACGCGGGGTGGCGAGGACCGCGGCGTCCTGCGTGTTCGTGAGGTAGCCGAGGTCGATCTGTACGGTCGGCATGTTCGTCAGGCGCAGCAGATCCCAGGTGCGACCGTGGCTACGGCAGTCCCGCAGCGGCGTGCGGGCCGTCACCTCGCGCTGGATGAAGCCGGTGAGCACCTGACCGATCATCGACTCGGAGCCGTGCGCGTTGCCGTAATGGAAGCTCGCGATGCCGCTCGCGGCCGGATTGGGGCTGCTGTCGCAGCGCAGGGAGATCATCAGGTCCGCGCCGAACGCGTTGGAGGTGCCGGCCCGCTCGATGTTCGACGGATTCGCGTGGTACGGCCGGGAGAGGAAGGTCTCCATTCCGGTCGCGGCCATGCGGCCCTCGAGGCGACGAGCGAGGTCCCACAGGATGTCGGCCTCGGAGATGTCGCCGTGCGGGCTGCGCACGATGATGCCGTGGTCGCGGCCACCGAGGCCGGGATCGATGACGATGCGCTTGCCGCTCAGGTGCGGACCGGACCGGCGGACGATCTCCTCCTCGCTGATGGCGTGCGGCGATCCGCCGGTGACCCGGGTGCCGAGCAGTTCCAGCGACCGGAGGGTCTCCGCGCCGCAGATGCCGTCGGGTGCGAGGCCGATCTCCCGCTGGAAGGAGCTCAGGGCCTCGTGGGTGCGCGGCCCGAAGTAGCCGTCGACCCGGTCCACGTAGAACCCGAGATCCTGCAGGCGCCGCTGCAACGTCGCGACGTCGTCGCCGTAGAGCGGTGCGGAGAGCTGATAGATGAGGGTGCGGGCGCCGAGCCGATACGAGGCTTCCTTCAGCGACCGGTAGGTGGCGGGACCGACGATGCCGTCGACGAGCAGACCGCGCTGCTGCTGGAACGCACGCACCGCGCTGTCGAGCTCACGGTCGAACACCGCATCGGAGCCCACCCAGCTGTCGCCGGCGGAGACGTCGGACTCGCCGTGCAGAAATCCGAGGCCGGTGAGGGTGCTCCGAATTTCGGCGACGGCAGGGCCATGGTCGCCGTAGCGCAGTCGGTGCATGTCTCGGCCCTTTCCGTGCTGCTGACCTGCTGTGCCCGGTGTGACACCAGACCATCGTTCGATTGTCGCAGATGCGCCCGGATCACGAATAATCCGGGCGCATCCGTGTCGACGGGGAAACGGTGACTCAGAGCACGTCGGCGAGGTCGCGGAGGAGAGCCGCCTTGCCCTTCGCACCGACGATCGTCTTCACCGGCTTGCCACCGGAGAACAGGATCATCGTCGGGATCGACATGACCTTGTAGTCGCGCGCCGCGGCGGGGTTGGCGTCGATGTCGAGCTTGGCGATCTTGAGCTTCTCGGAGTGCTCCCCGGCGATCTCCTCGAGAACGGGAGCCACCATCTTGCACGGGCCGCACCAGGTCGCCCAGAAATCGACCAGTACCGGCTTGTCGGACTGCAGGACGTCCTCGACGAACGAGGCGTCGGAGATGGTGACGGTGTTCTTCTCGGCCACGATGGCTCCTACTCGATGGGTGTGGAAGGGGTCAGTATCCGGCGTTGACGGTGATCGGGTGGCGGTCTTCCTGCTCGGCGAGCCAGCGTTCGGCGTCGAGCGAGGCGGAGCAGCCGGTGCCGGCGGCGGTGATGGCCTGGCGGTAGAGGTGGTCGACGAGGTCGCCCGCGGCGAAGACGCCCGGCAGGTTGGTGGCGGTGGTCGGGGTCTGCACCTGGACGTAGCCGGCGTCGTCGAGGTCGATCTGGCCGCGGACGAGTTCGCTGCGCGGGTCGTGGCCGATCGCGACGAACATGCCGGTCACCGGGAGGGTGCTGCGCTCGCCGGTGACGGTGTCCTCGAGGACCAGGCCGGTCACGGCGGTGTCGCCGAGCACCTCGACGGGCTTGGCGTTGGTGACGATGCGGATCTTCTCGTTCGCGCGGGCGCGGTCGAGCATGATCCTCGAGGCGCGGAATTCCTCGCGGCGGTGGATGAGGGTGACGCTGCGGGCGAAGCGGGTCAGGAAGGTGGCTTCCTCCATGGCGGAGTCGCCGCCGCCGACGACGGCGATGTCCTGGTCACGGAAGAAGAAGCCGTCGCAGGTGGCGCAGGCGGACACGCCGCGGCCGAGGAGCTGCTCCTCGCCGGGGATGCCGAGGTAGCGCGCGGCGGCACCCATCGCCAGGATGACGGCGCGGGCGTGGTAGGTCTGTCCGTTGGCGACGACCTTCTTGACCGGGCCGGTCAGGTCGAGTTCGTCGACGTCCTCGGTGCGGATGTCGGCGCCGAAGCGCAGGGCCTGCTCGCGCATCTGGTCCATCAGGTCCGGTCCCATGATGCCCTCGCGGAAGCCGGGGAAATTCTCGACTTCGGTGGTGGTCATCAGGGCGCCGCCGAACTGGGTTCCCTCGAACAGCAGCGGGGACAGCTCGGCGCGGGCGGCGTAGATCCCGGCGGTGTATCCGGCCGGGCCCGAACCGACGATGATCAGGTCGTGGATCGTGGATTCAGTGGTCATGCGAGCCTTCCGGTGTCTGCTGGTACTTCTGTCTGCTGGTACTTCGATACGGGACGGTCGAGCCTGGAGGCCCGTGACCGGGACGTCAGTGGTCCACAAGACGTCAGTGGTCCACAACATGGGTCAACAACAGGGTAAGGGGTGTTGTTCCTCGAGTGCCGTGCGTCACGCCACACCGAGGCGTACCCTGCCCCACCCGGACGGCAAGCGGACGGCAAGGGAACCGCAAGGCCGAATCGTCACGCTGACGGTATGACCGTAACTCCCGCACTGCTGTACCGCCTCGGCGCGGTGTCCGTCGTCGCCGCGTTCCCGTTGAACCTCGCCGGCGGCCTCCTGCATCCCGTCGTCGACGGCGCCGCGCATTCGGTGCCGGCGCTGTCCGCTCCGATCAATCCCCTCCCCCACGTCCTCCTGCTGTCGGGAACGCTGCTGTTGATGCTCGGTGTGCCCGCGCTGTACGCCTGGGTCGCCGCCGGAACCGGAATGCTCGGTCTCGTCGCGTACGTCACATACTTCCTGTCCTCGGTGCTGGTGGCGTTCTCGCACCTGGTGATCGAAGCCTTCGTCTCCGTGCCGTTCTCGCGCGATCCGGCGACGGCAGGGGCGATCTCCGGGTCGGACACCCTCCTCGACTACGAGCCCTATGTGCTCCTGCAGACCGTCAGCGGACTCGTCTTCATGGGCAGCATGATCCTGTTCGGCATCGCGCTGATCCGTTCGCGTGCGGTACCGGTGTGGATCGGCGCCCTCATGGCGGCGGGCGGTGTCGTTCTCCTGCTGCCGATTCCGGCGATGCCGGGCGTGACCGGACTGGTCGTCGAAATTCCACGCGGTTGCGCGTTCGCGGCGATCGGGCTGTGCGTCCTGTCCGCGACACGACGGAACGGGCTCAACGCCACGCCGCCCACGCCGGGTCGTGCAGTTGTGCCGACACCGTCGCGGTGAGTGTCGCGGCCGCATCGCGGAATCGGTGTGCCGAGTCCGCATCGCCGAGCAGCGCCGCGGTCTCGGCGAGGGCAGCGTCCACGGGGCCGGCGTGGAACGAGCCGGAATCCAGGCCGGCGATGCGGCCGCTGAACGGCAGCAACTGCGCATGGCAGTCCCGGGCCGTCGCCGTGTCCGCGAGCCGGGCCGCGGCACGGGCGCGCAGGCATGTCATGGCCAGCCAGTAGTAGTCGCGCCGGAACGGCCGCTGGGCGCGCCACAACTGCCGCGCCCGTTCGTGTTCACCGCTGTCGAGCAGGGCGAGGACCAACGGGAACCGGACACTGTGCGGCCGTGCCGATTCGAGTGCGGACAACTCGGCGACGAGCGGAGCGAAGTCGTCGCGCGCCGTGGCCACACCGATGCGTCCGACGGTACCGATCCACCGGGCCGAGGCGGTACCCTCCGCCTCGAGTTGTGCTGCGACGGTGTCATATCCGCGCTGTGCGCCGTCCTCGTCGCCGGCGAGGAGGCGCACCAGGGCGCGGAACAGTTCGACCACGCCGAGCAACTGGGAGAGCTGCCGGCCGGCCGCGTACCGCACGGCGAGTTCGGCGTGGCGACGGGCCTCGTCGAGTTCGGTGTCTGCGGCGGCGGCGAGGAACCACTGGAAGTGTGCCTGCGCCTGATACGCGGCGTCCCCCGCGTCGCCGGCGACGGTGAGGAGTTCCGCGGCGATGTCACGCCGCTGCGCCACGAGGTCCGGGCCGTACGCGACGAATCCGAGGGCGTTGAGCGCACGGCAGCGCAGCCCGGCGTCGGCGGTTCCCCGCGCGAGGGCGTGCGCGCGGCGGGCCGCGGCGAGGGCGGCCACCGAGTCGGCGCCCTCGAGTTCGAAGACGGCGGTGACGAGCAGCAGGACCCGGTCGTGGTCGCCGAGGGCGGTGGTGGCGAGAAGTGACTGCACGGGGTCGAGGATG